>DATLII010000353.1:0-13124 GCA_035539495.1 Dongiaceae bacterium | reverse complement strand
GGATCATTGACAACAACTTTAGCTCCCCGCGTCGCCAACAGCTTGGCATAAGCGGCTCCCAATCCCCTGCCAGCTCCTGTGATTACCGCCACGCGACCATCGAATCTCAACTCTGCCATTTGGGTTATCCCTGCTTTTTCTTTGTTGTCTGTCTTTGTTTTATGGTTTGCCACTACCCGAACCGAAATCCTAGCTGGATTCACTATTCGAGACGCAAACGAAGCGCTGAGGCAAAGTATATATGCAACACACCTACTGGAGGAACAACATGTCCGTATATATTTTTCATAAATCGATTCGTGTATTTCATAATTTATAGGAATTAAAAGCACAAAATTACGATGCCATTTATTTTGTCCGGACTAATTTATTGATAATTTTCAAACGCCCCAAAAATGGTATTTAAGACAACAACCACCATATCTTCGGCCTTTTGAATCGCGCACCCCAGCCATTCAACAGATGAAACAGCTTGCAACATAACTGACTAAACGTTAGTTTACAGGGAGAGTAGCAACAGAACAACCAGACACCTCCATGACGATTCCGGCCTTTTCCCTCGACACCCTACCCCTCGCCCGGAGCGCCAATCTGGCTCTTGCTCAATTCAAAAAAATGTCTGCACTCAAAGATGAATCGCTTTCCGGCGCGGGTTTACTGTATGAGCGATTATTGATGCTGGGGCTCGCCCCCGCCGCGTCCATGTCACCCAATGGAAGTTGTCATCTCGTGCGCTGTCACGACGCCATGCTTGCCGTCAACCTGCCTCGCAATTCGGATTGGGAATTAGTGCCTGCCTGGCTCGGACCTTGGCATGATGAGATAAGCATCGCACCAAACGACTGGACTGCACTGAGTAATTATTGCCGCGCACTCATCGCCAACGACCTATTGCACCAAGCTCACAGCCTGGGACTGGCTGTAGCGATTGCCGACACACTCCCATCGCCTCCCCCAAGCCTCGCTCACAGGGAATGTTTTCGCGATCAAAGTAAAACAGCGCAGCTGCGCGGTAACCGCAGCCCTCTAGTGATAGATCTCTCTTCACTTTGGGCCGGCCCATTGTGCAGCCATTTGTTGCAACAAGCGGGCTGCCGCGTGATAAAAGTGGAAGGCCTGAACCGTCTTGATGGTGCTCGCAGCGGAACACCGGAATTTTATGCGCTGCTGAATCAAGGCAAGGAATCGGTGGTTCTGGATTTTCGATCTGAAGCAGATATTGCTCGACTAAAACAATTAATCGCCCGCGCTGATATTGTAATTGAAGCCTCAAGACCCCGAGCCCTCCGCAATATTGGCATCCGCGCGGAAGATCTAGTGAAATCCCAATCGCGATTAGTTTGGCTAAGCATCACCGGATACGGCAGGCAAGGCGCTGACGGCGAGCGCATCGGTTTTGGCGATGATGCTGCAGCGGCGGCTGGACTCTGCCAGATCATGTTCGAAGCGACGGGCGACTACCAAATAGCAGGTGATGCTATTGCAGATCCGTTAACGGGAATTCACGCCGCGCTATCTGCTTGGGAAAGCCATCTCAACGGCGGCAATGAACTGATTTCGTTCTCCTTGCGGGATACCGTGTCCTATTGTCTACATCAGGAATTAAACCTGGCTCGTGAAAATGTTCTGAAATCCTGCCGGCAATGGCACCAGCTAGGCAATCGAGCAACCCAATTGTTTCCGAGCGGACCTCGCACCCCTACAACAGCGTGCGCCACACCAGGCCAACATAATCAGTCGGTATTTGAGGAATTAGATTTAGTCGCTGGAGCTTTGCAACAGCAACATCATCCATAGCTCTTTGATGGCGTCATTTAATTTTTTGCGAGTAATTCGCGTTGGCCCCGTCATCGCCCTGAAATTAGCCCCCGCCAAACGTTCCATGGCAGTAAACAACACCAACACCAGTGACAGCGTATTCTTAGCATGCGGCTGCGCTTCGGCTACTTTCTTTTCCAGGCCTTCAATGATGTCTTTGGTGGAATCCAGCCGGAATTGCAGGAAGCGGATATTACCCTGATCCGCTTCCTGGTTGCGGATGCGCAGCTCCACTGCGTGCCTTTCCCAAACATTCATGTAGGAATCAACAAATTCAGCGACCATGGCTTCCATATTGTCCTTGGTCCATGGGCGATTCAGCACTGCCAGAATACTATTGAGATCCTGGTCGGCGTCCTGCACGCAAGCGAACAGCACATCCTCGATATCAGCAAAATAGACGTAAAAGGTGGAAGTGGAAGTATTGGCTTCGTAAGCAACATCGGCGACCGTCAGGTCCTTGTAGGAAGAATCCCGAATAAGTTCAAGCGCCTTATCCATAATGCGCTTGCGCATGACAAGACCCTTGCGGCCCATCTTTTGCCCATGCTTGTTCAGTAACTCCTTCTCCACTCCGATGCCTCCACCAATATCAAATAGAAGTTACGCCGCAATAACTGACGATTATTATCTTTTGTGCTAGTTTATGCAAATGCACCCTGCATCTGAATAGCTATTTATTCAATGCCAGCGAGCTTTTAGACGCACATCTAATCCCAACAAAACACGTCATCCATTATTTTTCTGAAAATGCTGATCAGGAACGCGGAAATCTATCAGGCAGGCTTAAGTGATCTGCGCATCGACCGAGGCATCATTTGCGATATCGGCCACCTTTCCCCTCGTCCCGATGAAACAGTAGTGGACGCTCAAGGAGGCGCACTGTTTCCCGGCCTCAATGATCATCACATTCACTTCCTTAGTTTTGCTGCATCCCTGGCATCTATTGATTGCAGCCCAGCCGCTGCCACAAACAGCGAAGGTCTCGCTGAATTGCTGCAGCAACATGCATCAGGTGAAGGTTGGCTTAGAGGATTTGGGTATCACGAAAGCATTGCTGGCGACATCGATTGCCACTGGCTCGATTATCATTGCCCAACCCGTCCCGTTCGGATTCAGCACCGTACTGGAAGATTGTGGATTTTCAATTCAGCGGGGCTTGCGATTCTACAAGACGCATGGCTCAAACAGACAACCCCACCCTCTTTAGCTGCGGACAGTTTCAGAACCGGGCGATTTTACGATTCCGATCAAGCCTTGGTTGTATTGCTTGGCCGCAATTTGCCACCCGTAAAACGGGCAAGCGAAAAGCTGGCATCCTATGGCGTTACCGGATTTTCCGACATGACGCCGTCGAATAGTCCAGATGCTTTTGCGCTGTTCCAGCGTTTGAAATCGGAAAATTCGATCCTGCAGAATGTCCAACTAGCGCGGAATGCAGCTTTTGGCACGGAAGCGTTCACTGCGACCATCCCCGGGCCTGTAAAAATCCATTTACACGAAAATCGCTTGCCAGAACTGCACGAACTGGTGGAACGCATTCAGTCCAGTCACACATCCGGTGCCCCCATTGCCATTCATTGCGTTACCGAGATCGAACTTTTATTCAGTCTTGCGGCGCTGGAAGAAGCCGGCGCCACTGAAGGAAATCGCATTGAGCATGCCTCTGTGACACCTGAGCATGCATTCGATCGCATGCTGCAACTGGGCGTGACTGTGGTCACTCAACCACATTTCATATTGGAAAAAGGCGACGCCTATTTGCACGACATAGAACCCGACCAGCACGATTCCCTCTACCGCTGCCGCACTTTTTTAGACAAAAATATTCCGCTGGCTGGAAGCTCTGACGCACCCTTCGGTATGGCCGATCCTTGGATTGCAATGCGCGCAGCGGTAGAGCGCCGGACAACATCCGGAAGGCTACTCGGCAAAAATGAAGCCCTAACGCCAGAACAGGCGTTGGCGCTTTTTCTGGGCTCGCTAGAAACACCGGGGAAAATGCGTCACATCAAGATCGGTATGCCGGCGGATCTGTGCTTGCTCAAACATCCCTGGGCCGTTGCAAGAACACGCTTGACCAGCGCCGACGTTCGGTTTGTTACATGCAAGGGAACGCCGATATTCTCTGCATGACAATCATGCGTCGCCTACATTAAAAACAGCGCTGCGATAAACGCAGAAAGCATCCCAAAGCCACCGTGTTTAGCGGGAGGCTATTTCTGACACAATGCCATCTATCAGCCCCCACTCCAGCGCTTTTTTGGCATCAATTTTTTTATTCATCAGCACGAGGTACGCTGTTCGCCTCCGACCTATCCGGCGTGAAATACTGACACAACCTCCCGCCCCCGGAATCAATCCCATGGAAAGCTCAGGTAGCCAAAATAGGGTTTTGGGTGCTGCCGTTAAATAACCAGCGCATGCTGGCAGCTCAATGCCACTACCCACACACGCCTTATGCACATGAAAATGATAGCGATCCGCAGCAGATAGAACCAGCTTCGCCGGCGAGACTTGCGATCGGATCATATGCCCCACCGTAGGCGAACTTACTTTACCAAACTCAGTCAGCTCACCACCGGTGCAAAAACAGCGCCCCAAAGCAGAGACATTGACCTGGCGAATGGAATTATCCAATTCCACTAGCTTGAACGCTTCGGCTAACGCATCTCGCAGTTCGATCGTGTAGGCATTGTCACTTTCTGGACGGTTCAAAACTAGGCTGAGTCGATCTCCATTTCTTTCAGACAAAACGGGTGGACCGCCACTACTCTCTCGGATCGACGCCGCTGGATTCTGAGCCTGATACTGCAACAACCATCGCTTGAATTCCTCACCCGATTGCAACGTGGCATAGGCAAGAGACTCGACAACCAGAGCATCTTCAAACGGCAGATGCTCTATCGCACGCAGCACTTGGACCAGAACGGAAGCCGCTTGGGGATTGGCGGCAATGCGGCGCAAAATCGTATCGAGCTCGGAACCATTTTCAACGATGGCATCGGTACAATTTGCCGCTGGGGAATTTTCTGAACCCAAACCAACAACCGGGCAGGGTTGCTGCCGGCACCAGCATTCTATCTGCCTCAACTCACTTTCACTCAACAAAGACAGACTACTCAAGTCCAGCGCAATAGCAGATTGGCTAGAGTCTTCCAGCAAATCCATAGCGGACCGCAGTAACGCTGATTGAATGGTATTTTTATCGAGCAGCATCATGGGCGGGTATTCCTGGTTTATCTGCGCTCGATCATAGGGGCAGGCTCTACTATTTACCGCTGCGACAGCTCAATCGCATGCTTGTGCAACAATTCGTTAACCGGCTCGACAACATAGCGCTTGTTCTCAATGTAGTCGCTGTGCACCACCTCACCATCCCAAACGATGATATCCAGATCAATGCAGCGCGGGCCGGATTTTATAGGCCCTTTTACTCTTCCAAGCCTGTTTTCCACATCCTTCAGATAGCGATTGAATTCTTCGTAGGACATATCGGTGCCGAGCAGATAGGCTCCATTAAAGAAATCAGGTTGATCCTGATAACCGTCTGGCTCGGTCCTGATCACGGTGGCTTCCCCCAAAAACGCGACCTCATTGATCAGGATTTTTCGGGTGTTTTCCAGGTTCTGCTCAGGGTCGATATTACTGCCTACGGATACAATAGTGAGATGAAGCTTCTGCACGGCGGCCCCGCCTGAAATCATTATTGTGCGCCTGGATGGTTTTCGGAGTTCCTGCCGACAAGATTCTGGGACTCACCACCATCTACAAAAAGAATCTGCCCTGTCACAAAATCGTTCTGCAACAGATAACTGAGGGCAGCCATTAAATGGCTGTAGCTCCCTTTTTTCGCGAGCGGAATGCCTTCAATCCGCCAACTTAAATAAGCGCTGTCCCTGGATTCATTCGGCAGAGTCACACCTGGCGCGATGCCGTTGACACGAATGTCAGGAGCAAATTCCAACGCCGCTAATTTGGTGAACTCAGCCAGGGATTTTTTCGACAACAAATACGCAGAATAGTGATACTGATTGTAGGCGATCTTGTTGTCGATAATGTTAATTATCTGCCCCCTGCCAACGCGCCGTGCAAAGCTGCCCGCCAACAGATAAGGGGTCACAAAATTCACTTTGAATTGGGATTCCAGTAATTCCCGACTGGTATTCCGCGACAATGCGGGCTCGTATGCAGAGGCGTTGTTGATTATGCACTGGAGATTAGGGAACCGGGCATGCACCTGCGCGATAAAGTCATCCGTATCAAATGACTCCATGAAATTCTGTGCAAATATTTCGCATTGCCTTCCATCACTTTGCAGCTCCTTTGCCAACTGCTGGGCATCATGCACCGATGAATTGCAGTGCAGTGCCAAATCGTAACCCAAGGACGCAAGGTGCCTGGCAAACAGGCTTCCCAACCGAGTACCCGCCCCTGTTATCAATGCTGCTGGAGAATTCACGTTGGGCTACCACCTATAACTGTTTTCAAAGGGTTATCTCAAAGAGCCGACACAAAGTCAACTAATGGTCGGGAGCCGATCTTGCTGATTTACGGGGCATCACACCGCACTTCCAAGTTAACGGGCCCGAAACGAAACAGCCAAACATAAGATAACTAATTGGTTTTAAGGCTAATGCAAATACGCAGCATGGCTACTCGGTCAGGAAAATCGAAACGATGAACAAATAGCACCAACCAAATAAATGACGATCAATCATTTATTGAATCCATTGAGATTATATACTCTTTACCATAAGCCTCTAATACCCGCGATGCTTCGTCCATCCTTTGGCAACGCTCAAAATGATTCAAAGAGTCCCCACCAAGCAGCCTTTATTCTTCGTATTTCAATTACTTAAAGCCAAAGTCAAATCCTCTCTTCTACCCCCATATTAACCGGCCTAAGCCTGGTTATCGCCCAATCGATCACTCGCCTTATAAACACCAACATTTATGTTCGATATTTGCTTCATAATTTTCATTAATTTTCGTTTGTTGTTTTTTTCGAAAACAACTAGACTAATTTCAATACCCTGATCCCGTCGGAAGAGCCTGCCATGCTGCATACTCCGTCCTCTGTCTGCTCCCAGTTTGATGAAAACTCGACCTGCTATGACCTATTCATTGTGGGTGGCGGCATCAATGGCACCGGTATCGCGGCAGATGCCACTGGCCGCGGGTTGTCCGTGGCTCTGTGTGAGCAGGACGATCTGGCCAGCGCTACCTCCTCCGCCAGCAGCAAACTGATTCACGGCGGCCTGCGCTATCTGGAACACTATGAGTTTCGACTGGTACGCGAAGCGTTGGCAGAGCGGGAAATTCTGCTGGCCAATGCCCCTCATCTGATTAAGCCCCTGCGTTTCGTACTGCCTCACCGACCTCATTTGCGACCGGCCTGGATGATCCGCATCGGCCTGTTCCTGTATGACCATCTGAGCCGCCGCAATCGCTTGCCGGCCTCTCGCGGCTTGCGTTTGAATGCCGCAGACGCGGCGAATCCATTGAACGATTCCATTCACTATGGCTTCGAATATGCCGACTGCCGGGTGGACGATGCTCGCTTGGTCGTGGCTAATGCCTTAGCGGCGCAACAGGCCGGCGCCCAGATTTGGGTGCGCACTCGTTGCATCGGAGCCGTGCGCAAAGATGGCCTATGGCATATCAGCTTGCAGGATCTGACCAGCGGTCTTCTGTTTCAATGCCGCGCTCGCGCGCTAGTCAATGCCGCCGGCCCCTGGGCGCAGCGATTCATTGAGCAAAATGTGCAGGTGCAATCACCCCGCCGAATCAAATTGATCAAGGGCAGCCATTTCGTGGTGCCAAAACTGTACGAAGGCGATCAGGCGTACATCCTGCAAAACGAGGATCAGCGCATCGTGTTTGTGATTCCCTATAACGGGGATTTCACATTGGTGGGCACCACCGACAAAGCCTACAACGGCGATCCGGCGCAAGTAGCAATGGACGCAGACGAAGAAAGTTATCTGCTCAGCATCGTCAACCGCCACTTCAAACATCAACTGAATAGCAGCGACATTCGCTGGCGCTATTCAGGTGTGCGTCCGTTGTGCGATGACGAATCCGATTCACCGTCCGCAATGACCCGCGATTACACGCTGGAAACCCAGGCAGATGATCAGGGCCAGGCTCCGCTGTTGAGCATTTTCGGCGGTAAAATCACGACCTATCGCCGGCTGGCGGAAGCGGCCATGGCTGCACTGAAACCCTGGTTTGCTACTCAGGGCAATCCCTGGACCCGCAATGCGCCACTACCAGGTGGTGACATCGGCAACCATGACTTCAACCAATGGCTGCACGACCTGCGCGGTCAATACAACTGGCTGCCGGAAACTCTGCTGCAACGCCTGGCCAATGCCTATGGCACTCGGACGCATGTGTTGTTGGAAGGTTGCGCCTCGTTGGCAGATCTGGGCGAAGATTTTGGTGCGGGCTTGTATCAACGAGAAGTGGAATTTCTGCTACGAAAAGAATGGGCGCGCTCTGCAAATGATATTTTGTGGCGGCGTAGCAAACTGGGCCTGTATTTCGATGCGGGGCAGACTGCGCATCTGGAGATGTTCGTGCAATCCCGGTTGGCAGATATGGCGCCAAGTGTGTCACCTGCATCCGCGCCCGATCCCGCCATCTCCTCCGAACCCCTACGTCGCGCAGGCTGATGCTGCGCCGGTAACCGTTTCACACCGACCCTCACAACGTGTGATTGCCAGGACCACCCGGTCCTGGCCTTTTTTTGCAGCATTCCCTGTTACACTGGTGCGATACCCGTTGCAACACCGGAACCCCTTTCATGGCCCGAATCGAAATCAAACATTTGCGCACTCTGGTAGCCCTGCGTGATTGCGGCAGTCTGGTGGATGCCGCCCAACAGGTGCACCTGACCCAGTCGGCCTTGTCTCATCAATTGAAAGAACTGGAAGACCGCCTGGGCCAGCCAGTAGTGATTCGCAAATCCAAGCCGCTGAAATTCACTGATGGCGGCCAGCGATTGCTGCAACTGGCGGACAAAGTGTTACCCGCCGTAGACCAAACCGAACAGGACATTCTGCGCCTGGCCGCGGGCAAACACGGTCGCCTGCACATTGCCATCGAATGCCACAGCTGTTTCGAATGGCTGATGCCCACAATCGATGAATACCGGGAAGATTGGCCTGATGTGGAGATCGACCTGATCAGTGGCTTCAACTTTGATCCACTGCCTGCTCTGACTCGCGCAGAACTGGATTTGGTGATTACCTCCGATCCGCAGCCGCTGGCAGGCATCCGCTATGTGCCGTTGTTCGAGTACGAAGCTTTGCTGTGCGTGGGGAAAAATCATCCGTTGGCGAAAAAAGAAGTGATCGAACCACAAGACTTCGTCACGGAAACGCTGATTACCTATCCGGTGGAACAGAGCCGACTCGACGTCTTTAAATACTTTTTACAACCTGCGGGTGTCGCCCCGGCGGCAGTACGCACCGCGGAATTGACGCTGATGATCATTCAGCTGGTGGCATCTGGGCGCGGGCTATGCGTACTACCGAATTGGGGGATCGCGGATTATCTGGCGAAGGGCTATGTAGTGGCGCGCTCGCTGGGTGACGATGGCGTGTGGGCGAAGCTCTACGCCGCCGTGCGCGAGGAAACGGCGCAACTGCCGTATATGGAGGAATTCATTCACACCGCGCGTGAATGCAGCCAGAAGACGTTGAAAGGGATTTTGCAGGTGGAATTGCCGTCCACTTGAGGCGGCATCATTTTCAACAATCGATCGCCTCAATCATTTCACCTTGTATTGCATTACTGCTTTTTTGTCATACTCCACGCGCAGAGCAGTGTTGCCGCGGCTTTCGCCGCGTACTTGCAGATAATCCTGAGCCGGTGTCAGTCCAATGATCCCCAGGACGTCAGGCTTGTCCACGGTCCAGGTGGCTAGCGCCGTGACATCGTCCACCGTGCCATCTTTGCGAGATGCATAGGCCTTACACTCGTCGGTTTCCCCTACCGCGATTTCCACCGGGCCGGAATATTCTCCACTCAGGCAGAGAATCTCGATTTTGCGGATTTCTGAGGCCGGTTGCTCGATGACCGTGATGGATGCGGACGTGCCGGTCACTCCGTCCTGCTGGGCACTGATAGTGGTAATACCTGCCGTCAGTCCAGCCGCCAATCCTTTGCTGGCGGGCGAGTTGCTGACGGACAGGACTGAGTCGGCGGCACTTTGCCAGAATGCAGTAGCAGTCAGATCAGAAGATGTCGTATCACTGAAGTGTCCGGTGGCCGTGAACTGTTCGGTGTCGCCTTCGACTATTTGGGTATTGTGGGATGTCACGCTGATGGTTTGCAGCAGGGGCGCAGTAATCGTAACGATCTGCGCATCGGAAATCTGATTGAAGCGGGCGCTGATGCTAGCCGAACCCGTGCTGATTCCCCGCACCAGGCCCGCAGCATTGTTAGGTGCGACATTTTCTACCGATGCTACGGCGGTGGCGCTGGATTGCCACTGAGATTCATCGGTCACATCGCGGGAATTGCCATCACTATATTCCGCAATCGCCTCGCATTGAGTGGTGTATCCGGCAGGAACATTCGTGTCATTGCAAATCACCAGCAGCGCCACGGTTGCGGGTGCCTCGATCGTGAGCGGCGTGTTGTCGCTCAGATTTCCGAACTGCGCGGTGACGCTCACATTACCCGGGACCAATGCGGTAACAACACCTTTATCACCCGGCACATTGCTGACATCCGCCAATTGCTCATTGCTGGTGCTCCAGGTCACTTGCTCAGTGAGGTCTTCAATATGGTCTGAATAAATACCCACTGCGCTGTATTGCCGCACACTGCCTGTTGTCAGGCTGATATTGTCAGGAATGACAATTAGCTGATTCAACGTAGCCGCTGTTACAACTAGTAGCGTACTGCCGGTAACGCCGCCGAAGCTCGCACTGATTTGCGCTGAGCCTTGGGCCTTGCCCGTCGCCACACCAATCCGGGTGATGCCAGCCACCGCTTCGCTTCCGCTCTGCCAGAAAGCAACCGTCGTAAGATTCTGACTGGTGTTGTCCGAGTAAATGCCGGTGGCGGTAAAAGGTTGGGAATTACCGGCTGCCAGCACAACACCGGCTGGCTCCACATCGATACGCGTCAGCACCGCTTGCGTTATGGTCAGATTGGCATCCGCCTGCCGTCCGTCGAACTGCGCGCTGATGGTGGTAGCGCCCGCCGCTACACTCCGCGCATACCCCTGCAGATCGATCACGGCCACTGCGCTATTGCCTGTCAACCAACTCACTTCACGTGTCAGGTCTCGGCTAACGCCATCGGAATACAAACCAGTGGCATAGTACTGAATGCCCAGGCCCGCGCTGATGGTGGTGTTCTGCGGTGTAATCTGCAGCGATACCAACGTTGCTGGCGTCACTGCGATAGTCGACTGGCCGCGAGCACCACCGAACAATGCGCTGACAATTGCGGTTCCTTCTGCAAGCGCAAGACCATTGCCGGCTTGATCTCCGCCAGACACCACGGTCAACACATTCGGTTGGCTGGATTGCCAGATCGCTTCACGCGTGACATCGCGCGTACTGTTGTCTGCGTAAAAGGCCGTGGCATGCAATGCACCCCGTGCACCCACCGGCACCTGAGCACTGGCTGGCGTCACCACCACGCGCTGCAATGCCGGCGCGACTACGGTGACATCAGCAGTGTCCACCAGCATGTTGCCCGCGAACTGGATATTTGCAATCACCTGTGCTGCACCTGGGGCCACCCCCACAGCATGCCCCTTGGAATCGGGCGCATTGCTGACGGATAGCACCTGCGCGTTGGAAGTGCTCCAGGTAACCTGCGATGTGATATCGATAATATCGCCGCTGTCCAACAACAACTGTGCGGAAAATAATTCATTGGTTCCCACTGGCAAGGTGGACTGCGACGGCGTTACCTGAAACGCCGACGGGTTTGCATTCAACACCGCCAACTCACCACTGCCGGATTGTCCCTACAATGTAGCAGTGATCGTCGCAACGCCTTGAGAAAGACAACTGACTATCCCACCGCTCGAGACTGTGGCGATTGCTGTATTGTCAGAACTCCAACTGGCGTCATGCGTAACGTCCTGCAAACGATTGTCGGCAAATCGCGCGATCGCATTGAACTGCCGGTTCAATCCCACCAATGAAACCTGCTCCGACGGCAGCACCCAGATTTCTGTCACGCTCTGATTGGACACAGCCAACGTCGCAGTAGCCGACACACCATCATATGTCGCCCGAATTTCCACCTGCCCAGCGGCAACACCCGTGACGACACCGCTGGAATTTACCGCCGCCACTTGCGGATCGGCGGACGTCCAGGCGGATGTCGCGGTAACATCCGTACGGGTTTGCAGATCGGTATTCACCAGAAAGGCCGCAAAGGTTTGCGTGGTGCCGACATTGATATGGGCCTGGTTTGGCACTACTTCCAAATATACCGGCTGAGAATCCGGCGCCTGCTCATCCACCACATAAAGCGGATCTTTGCGTGAGCAGCCTGCAATCCATATCAGCATCAACAATCCAAATAACCCAAGCCGAACATAACGCTGCATACAACTACTCTCCCTGCTCCGCAGACGTGCGCACGAACTCCAACTCTATCCGACGATTTTGCTGGCGACCGATATCGGTATCGTTAGATGTCAGCGGGGCAGATTCACCGCGTCCTTTCGCCTGAATGCGCGCAGGATCAACGCCGTTTTCCTTCAAATACTGTTGCACACCAGCGACACGTTTTTCGGAGAGAGTTTGATTGTATTCAGCACTGCCGCGATCATCCGTGTGTCCGGTAATGACGATCCGATAATCGGGATAGGTTTTCAGAAACTGCACCACGTTGAAATCCGGCCGCTGCAGCAGGCTAGCCAGACTGAATTCCTCGGCCGGATATTCCAGTCGGAAGGTAAAACGTGCTAACGGGCAGCCTTCGCTGTCCACCGGCACTTGCGGAAAGATTGGCTGACATTGCGTCGTCAGCACGACGGGAGCTGGCACTGCTTGCCGCGACACCCGCTGACCGAAACGGTACACCAGCCCCACCAACACTGAGGCCGACGAACGATCCTCCAACTGTGTCACTCGATTGCCATCCACTACCGTCGTAGCGATATCGTATCCGTCAAACCGGGCGCGGATATCCAATGCGAAATTATCCAGCAAGTACCACTCCAATCCCGCCTGAGCGGTGAAACCGAAACTGCGGCCCGATTCGCTCTCACTGCTGGCACCAGCCACTGGGCTGTCATCCCACTTCAGATCCAGATATCC
>DATLII010000352.1:0-4295 GCA_035539495.1 Dongiaceae bacterium | reverse complement strand
CTGGCGCTGACTCTGGCCCGTGAAAACTGCGCGTTGGCGCTGAGTGATGTCAACGAAATCGGCTTGCAGGAAACGGCGGATAAAGTCCGCGCATTGGGTGTGAAGGTCACGACGACCAAAGTGAACGTGGCTGATCAGGCGGCGATGCATGCCTGGGCTGCACAGGTGGTTAAAGAGCACGGCAAGGTAAACCTGATTTTCAACAACGCTGGTGTGGCGTTGGGCAGCACGGTGGAAGACACCAAGTACGAAGATTACGAATGGATCATGGGGATCAACCTGTGGGGCGTGATTTACGGCACCAAGGCATTCCTGCCGTATTTGAAGCAAGCCGGTGAAGGCCATGTGGTGAATGTGTCCAGCATTTTCGGTCTGTTTTCCCAGCCCACTCAAAGCGGCTACAACATGACGAAGTTTGCGGTGCGAGGGTTCACCGAATCCCTGCGCCAGGAACTGGATATTGAAAACGGCGGCGTGTCGGCGACTTGTGTGCATCCGGGTGGTATCAAAACCAATATCGCGCGCAATGCCCGCATGGATCAGAGTGTGTTGAAATTGACCGGCGGCAAAGGCAGCACGGAGAAGATGACACAGCAATTCGAAAAGCTGTTCTCCACCTCGTCTGACCAGGCGGCCCAGACGATTCTGAATGCAGTGCGACGCGATGCCCGCCGGGTGTTGATCGGCAGCGACGCCAAGGCGGCGGACATCATGCAGCGACTGCTGCCAGTGGTGTACCAGAAACTCGTGACTGCATCGTTCAAGTTGTCAAACCGCTAAAATAGCGTGCATGATTGCAACCCAGGCTAGCCCTGGGTTTTTTACATTGTGGACAGTCAATTTTTTAGAAGAACAAGACTTAACAGGAGGTCAGATCATGCACGGACTTATGATGGATACGCAGTTGTCCATTTCATCCTTCATCAAGCATGCAGAAAAGGTTCATGGACGGGCACGTATCGTCAGCCGCAAACCGGAAGGTGGCCTCTTCAGCTATACCTATGCCGACGCAGCGCGGCGTGCACGGCAGGCAGCCAATCTGCTGGCAACGTTGGGTGTCAAACACCAGGACCGGGTGGCGACCCTGGCCTGGAATACCCATCGTCATTATGAATTGTATTTTGCCGTGTCTGGCAGTGGCGCCATTCTGCACACGGTGAATCCCCGTCTGTTTCCTGAACAGATCATCTACATCCTCAATCACGCGGAAGACGAAGTGCTGTTCGTCGATATCCAGTTCGTGCCGCTGATTGAAAAAATCAAAAGCCAGTTGCCGTTGCTGAAGCATATTGTGGTGCTGGTGGATAAGGACAAGATGCCACAGTCCACGCTGCCGCTGCTGTGTTATGAAGAGTTGCTGGCGGCGGCAAGTGATCGTTATCAGTGGCCGGTGTTTGATGAAAACACTGCGGCCACTTTGTGCTACACCTCCGGTACCACCGGTCATCCCAAGGGTGTGTTGTACAGCCATCGCTCTACGGTAATTCATGCGATGGGTTCGGTGTCGCAGGATGCGTTGGGTATTTCCAGCGCGACGGTTGTGCTGCCGGTGGTGCCCATGTTCCATGTTAACGCCTGGGGCGTGCCCTATGCCGCAACAGCATCGGGCGCGACGCTGGTGCTGCCCGGTGCCGGCATGGACGGCGCTTCTATTTTCGAACTGATCGACAATGAGCGCGCCAATTTACTGCTGGGTGTGCCCACGGTATGGCTGGCATTGCTGCAATACTGTGAGCGGGAAAAGAAAACCCTGCATTCGGTGGAGCATGTAGTGATCGGCGGTTCCGCTGCGCCGCAGTCGATGATTCGTGAATTCCAGGAAAAACACGATGCATTCGTGATTCATGCCTGGGGCATGACTGAGATGTCGCCCATGGGCACGCTCAATACCATGAACCCCTACATGGCCAGTCTGCCGCAGGAAGAGCGTTATAAGCTGCAGACCAAACAGGGTCGGCCCATTTACGGTATTGAATTGCGCATTGTGGGTGCCGACGGCGCGCCAATGCCGCACGACGGCAAATCCTTCGGCCGTTTGCAGGTGAGTGGACCCTGGATCGCCAAGTCCTATTACAAGCACGAAGACAACTCTGCCTGGGAAGATGGCTGGTTCGACACAGGCGATGTGGCGACAGTGGATGAAAATGGCTACTTGAACATCGTCGACCGCGCCAAGGATGTCATCAAATCCGGTGGCGAGTGGATCAGCTCCATTGATGTGGAAAATATCGCGGTGGGCCATCCGGCAGTGGCGGAATGCGCGGTGGTGGGTGTACCGCATCCGAAATGGGATGAGCGCCCTCTGTTGCTGGTAGTGAAAAAACCGGACCAGGATGTGACCAAGGAACAGATGCTGGCATTCCTGTCAGACAAAATCGTGAAATGGTGGATGCCGGATGAGGTGCTATTCGTTAAAGAATTGCCCCACACGCCGACCGGTAAATTGCTCAAGCGCGATTTGCGGGAAACTTTCAAGGATGTATATCGTCCGCAGTAATTCACGCTGATAGAACCCACAACGAAAGAGGCGTATCGCACGCTTCTTTCGTGCCACCCAGTTTCAACGCATTTTTTTCTGAATCCATCTTCGCGCACGACCTCTTTGCGGCAATAGTCAATCGATTGTCCTTTCTGACACAGCCTTCGTCATATTCAGCCAATGAGTCATATCGAAGTCAGTTGTATTAATAAACGGCCAGAAGGAAGTCGGTTTTTGCCGGATAAAACAATAAAAAAATTGATAAACAAAAAGGACTACCGAGATGGACATTTCTTCACTGCGTGCCAAACAGGCGCGCATCTCTCCCCGCGCTTTCCTGTGTGCACTGCTCGTTACCGCTCTTCCTGCCAACGCCGCGATCATCAGCGATGAATCACCCTGCAACCCTGTGCGGGTGGAAAACTGCGTGTTGCCGTATCCGTCTGATTTGTATTCCACACCCGATGCGACGTCACCCACCGGGCGCTCGCTGTTGGTGCCGTCCACCGCATTGCGGGATCAGGTTCGTGCCGAGTTGCCGCCGACGTTGACGCCGGAATCTGTGTTCAGCGGCAGCAGTGGATTTTCTGCCGCCACTACGGTGTTGTTTGAACTGGACCATGCCCCGGACTTGACCACGCTGCCCACCGACGGTGGCAATGCAATCGTGGCATTGGATTTGGACACCGGCGAGCGTATGCCAGTGCGGGTGTTGTTGAACGAATACGCCCGCTCCCGCAAGGTAACAGCGCCTAAGCAGGTAGTGGAAATCTATCCCCGCTCGCGCTGGCAGTTTGGTGGACGTTACGTGGTAGGCTTGACCAAGCAATTAAAACCACTTGCCGGTGGTGAATTTGCGCCGTCAGCCGGTTTTGTGTCGGCACTGCAAGGTGGATCGGGTGAATTGCAACAGGCTTATGCTCCTGCGCTCGCGGCATTGTCGCAGGCTGGGGTGCAACCGTCGGATTTGATATCCGCCACTTTTTTCAGCGTGCGGACGGAAGATGAAGTGACCGGCCCCATGCGCCGTGTTGCGGCTGATGTGTATGCCGGTGATCACCCGATTCGCGATCTGAAAATTAATTATTTTTTCTCCGGCCATATTGGCGCCGTGGTGCGTGGCGACGTGCTGCTCAGCAGCTATCGGATTGAAGATCGCAGCGTCGATTACGGCAAAACCCAGGGCGACGAATACTGGACCCGCTTTCGTCTGACCATTCCCCGCGCTTCAAAACGCGGTCCGGTACCGGTGGCGATTTACGGCCACGGCCTGGGCATTCTGAAAGAGAGTGATCTGGTGGTGTCGCTGGTCAATGCGATCGAAGGTGTGGCCACAGTCTCCATTGACCAGCCCAATCATGGTTCCCGCATGAGCCGTGATGGTGGCTATGCGATCATAAAATTGGGTACGCACAATGTGCCGCTGCAGGTGGGCATGACGGCGCAATCAAATATCGACTTCATCGCGCTGCTGAAAGCGGTGAAAACCAGTATGGCCGATATCGATGTCATGCCGAAAAAACTGTTTTCGCCGTTCACAGGTGATGTGATTCCCGGTCGCAATGGCGATGGCGTTCCGGATCTGGATGTGAGCAATGTGTTTTATGAAAGTACGTCGCTGGGCGGTGTGCTGGGTGCTACTTTCGTCGCGTTGGCGCCGGATCTGAAAGGAGCATTCATGCAGGTGCCGGGAGTAGGCATCACCAGCATTCTGTCAGGTTCAATTCTGTGGGATCTGGCATACAACCGGCTGGAGCCGCCCTCGGTGGACGGTGCCGAGGCACTGTTGTTGAAAGCCGCGATGCAGCATGAAATG
>DATLII010000351.1:0-4207 GCA_035539495.1 Dongiaceae bacterium | reverse complement strand
CCGCCATTCGCAACCCCTTCCCCCACCCCCCAATTCTGCTAGACTGCGCGTTCCTTTAAATTGGTCGAAAATTCTTACACTGCCATGCCATATCGCACCACACGCGCCACCGCCCACTGCCGGGGACCCCACTGACATGCGTCAGGACCTGGAAACCATCCAGCAGTGGATCAAGCCCGATACCAGCGTGCTCGACTTGGGCTGCGGCGACGGCTCGCTGCTGGCCCATCTGCGCCAGACCAAGAATGTGTTCGGCTATGGTCTTGAAATCAATCAGGATCACCTGCTGGAGTGCATCAAGCGCAACGTGAATGTGATCGAGCAGGATCTGGACGAAGGCCTGAACAACTTCGACAGCGCCAGTTTCGATGTGGTGATCATGACGCAAGCAATTCAGGCGGTGCATTATCCCGACCGGGTGCTGGAAGATATGCTGCGGGTGGGCAAGGAATGCATCATCACGTTTCCGAATTTCGGCCACTGGAAATGTCGCCTGTATTTGATGATGAAGGGCAGAATGCCGGTTTCCAAAGTTCTGCCTTATACTTGGTACAACACGCCCAACATCCATTTATGTACGTTCAAGGATTTTGAAGCGTTGTGTCGTCGCAAGCATCTCAAAATTCTCAATCGTACCGTAGTGGACATGAACTACCGCGACGGTTTCCTGATGCGGCTTATGCCCAATCTGTTCGGTGAAACTGCGGTTTACCATGTGACCAGGTAGCTGTGTGATCGGGTAGCCATGTGACCAGGGAAAAGCCACGAGGGAAGCGCAATGAAAATACCCACCGTTTTGTTGTCCGCCATTCTGCTGTTGTTGTTATCCCCTTTCGCCCGCGCCGAACAATTCGTGCAGGACGATAAGTACATCGTGCACTACAGCGCGTTCAATTCCACCATGCTGACGCCGGAAGTGGCGAAAACCTATGATCTGATGCGCAGCCGCCAGCGCGCGATCATGAACATCAGTGTGATGCGCAAAATGCCGGATGGATCGAACAAGGCGGTGATGTCGCAGGTGGAAGGTTTCACCGGTGCACTCGGCGGCAGTGAACGCAAACTGGATTTCAAAGTAATAACCGAAGGCACCGCCGTTTATTACCTGGCGGAATTCCTGATCGGCAATGGCGAGCAATTGAATTTCGACATCAAGGTGAAACCGACCCCGGAATATTCCCCCATCAAGGTGGAATTCACCCAGGCGTTCTACACCGAAGAATAACCAGACCGAAGAATAAACCGGCTTGCGAGCCTAAGCGCAGGTAGTGCGATGTTTGCGAAAGATGAAATCGTGGTGGCCACGGGCAATAAAGGCAAGCTGAAGGAAATCGGTGAGGTGCTGGCGCCGCTGGGCATTCATGTGCGGGGCCAGGTGGAATTCTCCATTCCCGAGATCGAGGAAACCGGTCTCACTTTCGTCGAGAACGCGCTGCTGAAAGCGCGCAACACCTGCGCCCATACCGGCCGCCCTGCGTTGGCGGATGATTCCGGCATCGAGGTGGATGCGTTGAAAGGCGCGCCGGGAATTTACAGTGCGCGCTATGCGGCGATGGATGGCGGCAATGCCAACGACGCGGCTAACGTGGCGAAGCTGTTGCACGCATTGGACGGTGTGCCGGATACGGAACGCACGGCGCGTTTTCAGTGTGTGATGGTGTTTCTGCGGCATACCCACGATCCCACGCCGCTGATCTGCCAGGGCACCTGGGAAGGCCGCGTCACGCTGCAACCGGCGGGCGATAACGGCTTCGGTTACGATCCGGTGTTCTGGGTACCGCAGCAAAATTGCACCGCTGCGCAATTGCCACCTGCGATCAAAAATCTGCT
The DNA here is from genome assembly GCA_035539495.1 of Dongiaceae bacterium. Taxonomy (GTDB): domain Bacteria; phylum Pseudomonadota; class Gammaproteobacteria; order Pseudomonadales; family Ketobacteraceae; genus Ch67. The sequence goes on along the minus strand of DATLII010000351.1, from coordinate 2,377 downwards.
CAGTCATCGTGGCCAGGCGCTGCAGTTGCTGCTGAAGGGCTTGCAGGCACGTCATGTCTGATTCTGTGGCGACAGCGCACATAGTGCCGCTGTCGCTCTACATTCATATCCCCTGGTGCATCCGCAAATGCCCGTACTGTGATTTCAACAGTCACGAGGCGACGGTCATTCCCGAAGCTGAATACCTGCAAGCATTGCTGGCGGATTTGCGTCAGGACGCTGCGCTGGCGCAAGGCCGCAGCATCCAGACGATTTTTATCGGTGGCGGTACGCCCAGCCTGTTTGCAGCGGATAGCTACGCGCAATTGCTGCAGGATATTCATGCGATCGTGCCCATTGCCCGCGACGCTGAAATAACGTTGGAAGCCAACCCCGGCACATTCGAGTACACCAAGTTCAAAGGCTTTCGTGCCGCAGGCATCAACCGGCTTTCCGTTGGCGTGCAGAGTTTCAATCCTCAACATTTGCAGGCGCTGGGCCGCGTACATGATCGTGACGAAGCGATTCGTGCCATTGGTGCCGCGCGCGAAGTGGGATTTGAAAAGCTGAATATCGATTTGATGCACGGCTTGCCTCAGCAGAAGCAGGCGGATGCGCTGGCGGATCTGCAACAGGCAGTGAATCTGCAGCCGACGCATTTATCCTGGTACCAGCTCACCATCGAACCCAACACCGTGTTTTATTCCAAACCACCACGGCTGCCGGACGATGAGTTGCTGTGGGAAATCGATCAGGCCGGCAAACAGTTCATCGCGGCGCAGAGTTTCAATCAATATGAAATCAGCGCTTATGCCAAGCCGGGCTTTGAATGCGCGCACAATCTTAATTACTGGTTATTCGGGGATTACCTGGCGATCGGCGCCGGCGCGCACGGCAAGATCACGGACCTGCGTGACGGCACCATTACGCGCTACAACAAGACCCGCTTGCCGAAAGATTATCTGGCGGCAGACAAGCCGTTCACCGCGCAACAGACGCCAATTGAAAAAGCCGATCTGCCGTTTGAGTTTTTCATGAATGCATTCCGCCTGAATCAACCGGTTGCAAAAGCGTTGTTGGTGAAACGCACTGGATTGCAGCCCGACGCAGTGCATGAGCCCATTGCACACGCCAAGGCTCAGGGATTGCTGGAGGAAACCGCCACCCACTGGCAAACCACTCCGCACGGGCAATTGTTTTTGAACGAGTTATTGCAGTTATTCTAAGCCACAGCGCCAACCTGTCCGTGCTAGGTTCATGCTAAGAAAATCCACTTAGGTGGCCCGCCCTTTAGGCGACGCTCTATCCATTCATGCAACGCATCTGACGCAAACTTGCGGAGCCTTCAAGTTCCCGAGTATGCTTCAACGACCTGTTCTTCTTGCCCCAACACACACTCATGATCCGCAAATTGCTTCTGTACCTGCTGATTATGCTGCTGCCGATGCAGGCCGTTGCAATGAGCTGTCTGTCTGTTTGCAAGGATGTATCTGTTCCTGTCTCTAACACTGCCACCGTTATGGACCATTGCGCAGAGATGAACGCACGGGCGTCCACCGACCATTCCAATCCGCCTCACAACAAAAGCACCACCTGTTGGCTCGGCTCTGTCTGCCTGGCGCAGGTTGCCGTTTTTGCGATGCCCATCGAGCATCGCTTGCTGACGATCGAACGCGACACACCGGCCTTTCCTACTGTTGGCGTTCTCTACCGCTCGGTAATTCTGGATCATCCGCAGCGGCCTCCCTCACTGCTCTAATAACGATTTCATCGATTTGAACCCACGCGCCGCAGGGCGTGTGAGCAATCATTGTTGGAGCGAATAAAATGGTTAACCGAATACTGTCTCGACAGGCGTCGAGATGTTTCCTGTTATATCTGTTGGCACCGATGGCCCATGCCGGTCCGATGGGATTCGAAGATTCCTGGATGACGATGGGCGATATCGGACCCAACTGGCGCGAAGTGTTCGTCAACTACGCCTTCTCACCGCGCGATGCCGCCGGACTGTCGCAAACCTATATGCGGGCCGACGATGACAACGTATCCGGCGATCTGACGGAAGTGACCTACACCCGTCTGCTGAAACGCTGGAACATGCCGGAAGCGCAAGCCAACCTGTGGTTCATCGGCGGCATCGGCGATTTACGGTATAAGGATCACGAACAGGATGAACGATCCAATCTCCCGGCCGCAACACCCGGCATTCAGGCCGATTATGAAACCACGCGCCTTTACTTCTCGGCATTACAGCGGCTTTATCGCGCCTCTGGCATTGATCACGACTACAGCTCCGTGCGAGCCGGTTTTGCGTTTTTCGAGCCGCATTACGAAAGTACGCAGCCGTGGCTGATCATCGAAGCGCGCAAGATGAACGGCCTTTCCGAAAGCACCGAGG
>DATLII010000350.1:0-8391 GCA_035539495.1 Dongiaceae bacterium | reverse complement strand
GCGCAGCGACGTACCAGCGCTGATCGTGCCAGCCAGCGTACTCAAGGTCACCGCCCCCGGCGTTCGCATTGCCGTGGTGGATAGCGAACAACGCATCATTTTCCGTGATGTGCAGCTGGGCCGTGATCTGGGCCGCACAGTGGAAGTGCTGTCTGGCATCAGTGCCACGGACACGTTGGTGGTGAGTCCGTCTGATCTGTTAGTGGAAGGTGAAACGGTGAAAACGCTGGCTTGGACCGCTCTTCCTCCTGGCGGTGGCGCCGGTGGTGGTGGCGGTCAGGCAACGCAACAAGCCAAAGGTGGTTCCGCAAAATCGTCACAGCCTTCCGCACAATCAGCTTCACAACCAGCTCCTCAACCAGCCACTGGCGAGAAGGCAGTTCAACGATGAAGCCCGCTCTGTCCGTTGCGCTGTTGTGCAGTCTGCTCGTCAACGGCTGTGCGCACCAAACACCTGAAACACCGCCTTTGCCACCCACGCCGCCACAATGGCAGGAAGCCGGGCCCGACAGCACCTTCTGGAAAACCGCGACGCCATCTGATCAGGTTCCGCGTGGTGCTTGGTGGACGTTGCTGGGCGATCCAACGCTGAATCAACTGCAAGCCAATGCGCAAAGCAGCAACCTGAGTTTGCAGGTCGCCGTTGCCCGCTTGCAGCAAGCGCAGGCTCTCACTACCGCGAGCCGTGCCGATCTCTGGCCACAACTGGGATTGACGGCCTACAGCGCCCGGCAGCGCGCAGCCGCCGATGATGACGATTCCGACACCGAAACCTATAACAAACACGGGCTGGGCCTGAGCGGCAATTACGAAGTGGATTTGTTCGGCCGCGTCAGCGGTTCCATCGACGCAGCAGAACTGTCGGAGCAGCAGGAAGCGGCCAACCTGGAATACGTTCGTTTGCTGGTATCGTCCGAGGTGGCCGCCACCTATTTTGAATTGCGCGCGCTGGAAGAGGAATTGACGATCCTCGAACAATTCCTGCAGGCTCAAAACCGTGTGCTCGAAATCGTACGTGCTCGCCAGCGGGACGGCGTTGCCACCGGCATCGATCTAGCGCAGCAAAATCTGATCGTCAGCACCACCCAAACCGATCAACAGCGTCTGCAACTGGAACACGCGCGGCTGCGCCATCGCTTGGCCACACTGACCGGCATCACTGGCGCCCAATTGCAATGGAATGGCGCTGGTCTTCCGGACCAATTGCCAGCACTGCCCGCGTTGCTGCCAGCCGAATTATTGGAGCGCCGCCCCGATATCGCCAGTGCCGAACGTGCGGTGGCCGCCGCCAACGCCCGCATCGGCGTGGCACACTCCGGCTGGTTTCCTCGCGTAAATCTGACTTTGCAAGGCGGCCAGGAAGCGCAGCATCTGCATTTGTTGCTCGACACCCCCAGTCAGTTCTGGTCGCTGGGTGTCACGCTGTCGCAATTATTGTGGGACGGCGGCCGCACCAAAGCATTGGAACAGGCTGCTGTCGCCGCACACAGCGAAGCGTCCGCACAATATCGCCACACCGTGCTCAGTGCCTGGGAAGAAGTGGAAGGCGCGCTGGCAGGGCAACGTCAACTCAGCAATGCTCCTGAACAATCCGCCAACGCGCGTCAGGCTGCCGAGTCCATCGCCAGCATCACCGAACGGCGTTATCAAGCCGGGCTGGTGGGTGCGATCGAACGTTACACCGCGCAACAAAATGCGCTGGATGCGCAACGCCGCGAACGCCGCCTGCTGGGGGAACGCTGGCTGAATCGGGTGGAACTGGTAAAAGCATTGGGTGGTGGTTGGGAAACGCCGGAACAGCTCGCCAGCAATACACCGTGAATCGTCGACAATAAATCAACGATACACCGCATTAAAAAAGCCGGACATCACTGCCCGGCTTTTTCCGCATTTCACCACACCGTTCAAATGTCCATCTGGTGGTATGGCATTCCACTGTCTCAGCTGGAATATTTCACCGAGCAGCCATAAGGCTTGGTGCTGGCCTGGGTGATGGTTTTGCCTTGCTTCAGCTCGCCCAGTGCACGGGTCACATAGTTTTCTGCTTTCGCGATATCACCCTTATCAGGGGAAGCGATGCTGTCGATGCCGCCCTTGTATACCAGCGTGCCTTTGGCATCCACGATGTACAGGTGAGGCGTGGTTTGCGCGCCATATTCTTTACCGATGGAGCCGCTCTCATCCAGCACAATACCTGCCGGCGTCGCACCACGATAGTCATTCAGTTTGAGAGCAGAAGGTCCGTCCACATGACCTTGCTTGCCCGGCGCCGACGAAATCACCTGCAGCCACACCACACCATCTTGCTTGGCAGCGGCTTGCAGTTGCGGAATGTTGCCGCTCTCATAATGTTTTTTCACGAACGGGCAATCAGCGTTGGTCCATTCCAGCACCACGGTTTTGCCCTGGTAGTCTTTCAGGTTGATGGTTTTACCATCTGCGCCCGGCGCGGAAAATGCGGGCGCGGGTTTGCCGATAACGGCGTCGGCGAATGCACTCGGTACTGCCAGCGCGCATCCCATCAATGCTGCAGTTGCAAAACGTTTGATTGACATGAAGCTTCTCCTTTTTTTCAGGGACAGGTTAGTTTTTCTCAAGAATGGTCAGGTTGGATACCCGCTCAGCGGGTTGGATGGTGGAAAGCACGATATCGGGCGTCAGAATTTGCGGCAGCACTTGCGGTGCCGAATTCACACCCGCGGGATAGAACACATACAGCGGCACACCGCTACGACCAAACTCCGCCAGCTTGGCGGTGATAGCAGGGTCCTGGTTGGTCCAGTCGCCTTTCAGATAAGTAATGTCCTGATGCTTGAATGCTTGCAGCACCGACACCTGCGACAACGCGACCCGCTCGTTCACCAGACAACTGATGCACCAGGCGGCGGTGAAATTCAGAAAGACCGGTTTGCCCACGGCACGCAACGTTTGCAATTTGTCGACGGAATACGGTTGCCAATGCTGTTCGGACGTTACATTTGCATTCGCGATTTGCGCAGCGCCACCAGGCGCCAAAGAACCGTGACTGGCACCCCAATAACCACCGCCTAGAGCAACCGCAGCAGCAATGAGCGCGAAAACGTTTGCCACGCGCGCGACGGTCGGTTTCGCACTGCGCCCCACTTGCAGCAACCAGGCGGCGAATGCAATCAGCACCATGCCCGCCAGCGCGTACGCCACCACATCCACAGTCGCTTGCTGTCCCAACACCCAGATCAGCCACACTGCGGTCAGGTACATGGGGAATGCCATCGCCTGCTTCACCCATTCCATCCACAAACCGGGTTTCGGCAAACGTCGCTGCAGTGAAGGCCACCAGCTCAGTAACAAATACGGCAACGCCAACCCAAGGCCCAAGCCCCAGAACACCACCAGCATCTGCAACGCCGGTTGCGACAGCGCATATCCGATCGCGGCACCCATAAATGGCGCCGTACACGGCGTCGCCACCACCGCGGCCAACACGCCGGTGAAAAAGCTGCTGCCATAACCAGAACCCGCCGCCAGCGATGAGCCCACTCCCATCAGCGACGTGCCAAATGTCAGCACACCCGACAGACTCAATCCCACCGCGAACATCAACAGCGCAACGATCAACACAAAAACAGGCGATTGATATTGGAAACCCCAACCAATCTGCGAACCGGCAGCTTTCAACCCGATCAACACCAGTGCCAGCAGTGAAAAACTGGCCAGCACACCCGCAGTGTAGAAGACACCTTGCAAGCGTTGTTGACGCGGCGTCTGTTCCGCGTGTTTAAGCAACGCCAGCGCTTTGATCGACAACACCGGAAACACACAGGGCATCAGATTCAAAATGATGCCGCCAAGAAATGCCAAACCTGCCGCCGTGAGCAGCGACAACAAAGATCCTGTGACCGGCGCGGACGTTGTCTCCGCTGCTGCACCCAGCGCTGTACGAATATTGAAAGCGGTCGTGGTCGCTGCAGCGGAATCCGCATTTTCCTTCACTGCCAACACGCCCGATAGCACACCGCCCGCCGCAAGCGGGTTTTCACCGGACGCCAGTGTCAGCACTAAATCATCGCCATCGGCACGGCGGCGTTGTGCGGCACCATGCACCACACGACCCCATTCATCCGCATAGAAAAACACGTCCGATGCAGACAACAACGCCGTAGCCGCTCCCACCAGCCGCAATTCCAATTCACCGGCCCCGCCATCAGCACCCGCCGCTAAACGCGCAGGCCACAGGCTTTCTTTCGGCAACGCTGCTAATGCTTGTGCAATCTGCGCATTCGGTCCACCTACCGCTTCACCAGGTTCCACCACCGGTAACGTCAGGCTCAGATTAACCGACTGTGGAATGCAGCTTTCCTCGCACACCAGCCACTTCACCAGTGCATTCAGCTGCAGCGGTTGTCCCACCGCGACATTTTCAGCAACCGTGAGTGGCACAAGCAACGTAACCTGATCCGAATAGCCGTAATTGGTGATCGATCCCAATTGGTGACGGCTGGGCGTGGCCCACTGAATGTCGCCAGCACTGACACCTTGCGGCAACGTCCACTCAATTTCAGTGGCCGTACCGGAATCGCCCGGATTACGCCAGTAGGTATGCCAATGGGGAATGATGTCCTGATGCACCGCCAGCCAGAGCTGATCGCCGGGGCGCACCGCTTCTGCCGATGCCAGCAGTGTGGCCGTCACCTGATCCGTCGACGCACGAGGAGTGTCAGCGCGTGCAGTCAACGCCAACGACATAAACAAAAGAATATGAAAGAAAAATCGCAGCATGAGTCCGCTTAGTGATGTTCAGGATTTCAATCCGACCGGCTTTTACACATCAAAGCATACGCCAGCGCACGATATGCCAGCAGGTTACATGCCAAACGACAAATCAGCGCACGCTATTCATAAGTGTGCATCCAAGGCATCTAAACAGCTCACTTTCCAGTCGCCCTATTCCCTATGCTGTTGAAATTGCAGCACAGAACCACCACTTTTGCTCGCAGAGAAACAGCGGCAAGCGGATGGGGTGACTACTATGACCATCAGAAGGATTCAGAAAGTTCCGTTAGCCCGCGACAATGGTGGCGTGAACGCCACAGAAACAGCCGCTGGCTCCACCCGATAGTGGAATTCATCGCTGCCGAGCCGGGGGACATCAGATGGGCCCAACGTGATCAAGCCGGCTTTGCGCGCTGTCGCAATCCACTCCTGCACGCCGGCATGGCCTTGCTGCGGCGTCGCAGCGGGTGAAGCAACCGATGCCCAGCGGAATCCGATCGAACCCAGCGTCACCAAACTGTAATTATCGGGTTGCTCGAAATGTGCCAGCAGCGTGTAACCGCAGAGAAGGAAATTGCGCGTCGCCAACAGCACTTCCGGCATCGACAACACCAGTTCCGCATCGATGCGGAAAATGATCTGGCGCGGATTCAGTCCCAGCGTATCCAGCAACTGCTCAAACACCTGGCCATGTGCCGTGGGCACCGCCGCCAGATGGCGCACATGCACATCCAGAATCAGCGACTCGGTACCGGGATTCGCGGTGTCGATGTGATGCAACGCATGCAGCGTACGAATGAAACGGTCGAGAAAAATCACGTCCGCCGCATCCCATGCCTGCAAATACAGAATATCGGCGCCCTGCTCTTTACCCTGGGAATCCCGCACGACTAAGCGCGTGTCTCGCGCCACCGTTGCACCCGTCACCGGATCCAACACAGGAAAATGCCGCGGCTCCAGTTGGAAAGAACCGACCGTCGCTGACACCTTGCGGTTGTCGTAAAAAAAGCGGGATTTGTTCTTGAGCAACGACGCCGGATGCAGATCCGACAGTTGCCGGTTGAGATGTTCAACCACGTAGGTCAGCGGCATACCTGAATTCCATGATGCGTTGATTGGCTTCTACTGGCACGCATGATAGAGAGGTGTTCTGACAGTCTGAAGAAAGAAAAAATGCTTTGTATATTCAGGATTTCGCTGACGGGGATGTTTTTGAAATAACACACTATTTGCCAGGGCGGAGTCTGTTTTCCGCCACTGGCAACGTACTAAATCATCGTGATGACGGACACTTATCGCGGCTGCGCGCGATTTTCCGAGGTGGCCTGGGTAATCTGGCTGCCCGGCGGCACACTGTAGGTCAACCACACATTGCCGCCGATGCTGGAACCGCGACCAATCGTGATCCGGCCCAGAATGGTGGCACCGGCATAGATCACCACGTCGTCTTCCACAATGGGATGACGGGCACCGCCTTTTTTCAGATCGCCCTGATCGTCCAGCTCGAAACGTTTGGCGCCCAGCGTCACCGCCTGATAAATCCGCACCCGCTCGCCGATCACACTGGTCTCGCCAATGACAACACCGGTACCATGATCGATGAAAAAACTGCCGCCGATCTGGGCACCGGGGTGAATGTCGATCCCGGTATCGGAATGGGCAATTTCCGCAATGATGCGGGCCAGCAACGGCAAGCCCAATTGGAACAGGGAATGCGCCAACCGATGATGAATCATGGCGCGAATGCCGGGGTAGCACAGCAATACTTCATCCATGCTGCGCGCCGCGGGATCGCCGCGATAAGCCGCTTCCACATCGCTGTCCAACACCGAACGGATGCCAGGTAAACCGGCGGCAAAACGCTTGACGATATCCATCGCTTTCTGCTCGATGTCTAAGCCCGCTTCTGACCCATTCGTCGCGAAACGCAGCTCAAGCCGGGCCTGATCCAGCAACAGGGTCAGCGCTTTATCCAGCGTGTGGCCGATGAAAAAATCTTCGGTTTCCGGCCGCAAATCAGACGGGCCTAAACGCATCGGAAACAGCACTGCACTCAAGTAACGGGCAATGTCGCCCAGTGTTGACTGGGACGGAAATTCCCGCCCATGCGCTTCCGGATCGCGTTGCCGTGCTTTGCGCCAGCGCTCGCGAGTCTGCCGCAACTCCCCTACCAGGCTGTCCAATTCCCAATGAATATTGCTCATCGTCACTTACCCAGGTCAGTGTCTACTCAGTTTTCTTACTTTCCAAAAAATCGGCTATTCCAAAAACAATTGCCCCTGCCCGTGCGGAACCGGATCGATTCCAACACGGGCAGAGGCAAGCGATGGTCGCATAAACCGGGCGGGTAAATCCAACCCTCAGCGGGAGCTGCGAGCGCTGGACAGTTGCCGCACTACCTGCACCAGCAGGTCGATTTCGCCACAGGTGTTGTAGAACGCCAACGACGGCCGCACCGTCGCTTCCACGCCGAACCGACGCAGAATCGGCTGCGCGCAGTGGTGACCGGAGCGCACCGCGATGCCTTCCTTGTTCAACGCCGCACCGACTTGCTCGGTCCGGTAGCCGTCCAACACGAAGGACATCACGCTGGTTTTTTCCGCCGCCGTACCGATCATGCGCAATCCCGGTATCTGGATCAATTGACGGGTGGCGTACTCCAACAGGTCGTGCTCGTAGCGCGCCACGTTTTCCAGACCGATGCGCTCCAGGTAATCCAAGGCTGCGCCCAGGCCTACCGCATCTGCGATATTGCCCGTGCCTGCCTCGAATCGCGCTGGTGCCGGCTGATAAACCGTACGATCAAACGTCACGTCCGCGATCATGTTGCCGCCACCCTGCCAGGGTTGCGTCGCTTCCAGAATATCGCGCTTGCCGTACAGCACGCCGATGCCAGTCGGACCGAATATCTTGTGGCCGGAGAACACGTAGAAATCCGCGTCCAACGCCTGCACATTCACCCGCAAATGCGACACTGCCTGAGCACCGTCAACCAATGCCTTCGCGCCCACGGAATGAGCACCGTCGACAATGGCCTTGATCGGCGTGATCGTACCCAGCGCATTGGAGACCTGCGTCACCGCCACTAATTTAGTGCGATCGTTCAGCAGACGCTGGTATTCCTCCAGCAACAACTGACCGCTGTCATCCACCGGAATCACCCGGATTACCGCGCCGGTTTCCTGCGCCAGCTGCTGCCAGGGCACGATATTGGCGTGATGCTCCAGATGCGACACGATGATTTCATCACCCTCGCGAATGTGCTGCCGGCCCCAGCTTTTCGCTACCAGATTAATCGCTTCTGTGGCACCGCGCACAAACACGATTTCCTCGGCCGAACCCGCGCCCAGGAACTTCGCCACCTTATTGCGGGCACCTTCATATGCGTCAGTGGCCCGTGCCGCCAGTTCATGCGCAGCGCGGTGGATGTTCGAGTTTTCGTGCGCGTAAAACCAGGCCAGACGATCGATCACTGCCTGCGGTTTATGCGTGGTCGCCGCGTTATCGAGCCAGACCAGCTGACGTCCGTTCACACGCTCCGACAGGATCGGAAAATCCCGTCGCACCGCATTCACGTCGAACGCCGGATGAGGCTCCTGCGGAATGCCACCGCTTTCCCGCGTCGGCACTGCGTCCAGG
>DATLII010000349.1:0-3698 GCA_035539495.1 Dongiaceae bacterium | reverse complement strand
CACTCAAGCAGTCGCTGCAGGTTTCATTCATGGTGTTGGATGCGCAAGGCACAGCGGTAGCATCCGGCAGCCCAGGTGACAAACCGTTGGAACTGCCAGCGGGCCAATACCGCATCAAAGTGGGCAACGTTGAAATTCCGGCGACCATTTCACCTGATGAGACGACTGCTATTACACTACCCTGAAAAGACACTACCCTAAAAAAGACACTACCCTAATGCTCTGAAACGAAAGCGGCCGTTAGCCTGACAAACTAGCGGCCGTGAACGCGCACACAGTTTCATTCCTGGCGCGTTCCTGACTATGAGCTGACCATCCAGGTCAACGCCTCCACCATAGCAGCCCTTGCGTTAGTACCGGCGAACGCCAACCCAGAAACCTGCCAACATGGCGATCAGTACTGGCACCGCGGGCCAAAAGGCCAACCCCAACGCCACCAATACAGGTCCCGGACAAAAGCCGGCAATGCCCCAACCGATCCCGAACAACACACTGCCTATCACCAGACGACGATCTACTGGTGAGTTTGCGGCTGGTAACGGCGGCATAGGCTCGTTCAATAACGTTTGACTGCGCCGGCGTGCCAGAGCAAATCCAATAGCAGCCACGCCAATCGCGCCCACCATCACCAACGCCAGGGAAGGATCCCAATTGCCCGCCAGATCGAGAAAGCCGAGCACCTTTTGCGGATTGCTCATACCGGAAACGAGCAGTCCAATGCCGAATATCAGACCCACAATAAACGCGCTGAAAACATTCTTCACACGCCACCACCCAGCACGTGCCGTAATAAAAACACGGTGACAAATGCACTTGTCATAAAGGTGAGCACCGCGACCAACGAGCGTCGGGACAGTCGAGCCAAACCACAAACACCGTGACCGCTGGTGCATCCTTTTGCCAGATAAGTGCCCAACCCAACCAGAAATCCCGCCGCCAGCAAAGAAGCCAACGCCGAAAATGAAAACGGCACCGGTACAACCGGTGCCGCCTGGGGTAACGCTAAGCCAATGCTGGTTAACAACGGCGCTGTGAGTAGTCCCACCACGAATGCCCAGCGCCAACGCTCTGCTCCGCCGGATTGCATAATTCCCGACAGTATTCCGCTGACGCCGGCGATGCGTCCGTTGAATAACACCAACAGACTGGCAGCCAAACCAATCAAAGCACCGCCTATCAAGCTGTGCCAGGGCGTGAATTGCGCCCAATCAATCGTCATCAAAAACTACATTGCCACGCCACACCGACAATATCCTCCGCCAGACGAATATCCGCTTCACCGCCGCCAAATGCCAGCGGAATCGAATTATTACCCGAGACCGTTTCTTCTATACCATGCGTGTAAGCCACTGTCAGCTCACCAGCCGAGCCCACTTTCCGACTGGCACCCAGGCTGACATGATCGCGAATCACGCCGGGTGCCAGGATATTGAAAAGCGTTTGATCGTCCGGCACTGCTTGCGAAGCATGGCTGTAACCAGCTCGCAGCGTCAGCTCCGGCGACACTGCATACACCAATCCGAGTTTCGCCACGTCCACATCATCCCAACCGAAACCGCCACCGTCGTCGGTACCCAATCGATTACCCTGCAGCAGATTCTGCAATGGGTTGCCGACCGACTTGATCTCACTGTAGCGGATATGTTGCCAATCCGCAGCCAACGTCAGCGCCTGCGACACCTGCCAGGCCAAACCGGCAGCGTAATTTTCCGGAATATCAAATCCGCCCTGCTCCGCAAACAGGCCGCTGTATTTATCGAACGTGTCGGTATCGATACGCGATGACCAACTGACACCCAGCGAAAGATCAGCGCCCAGTTTTCCCAGCCAGCCCAGTTTCAATCCCCAGCCGCTACCGGATTCCTTGCCATTGTTGGTGACGGAACCGGGATCGGACGTAAAGAAAGGATTATCGAAGGCACTGAGCCCTTTTGCTTCAAATTGCTGGTATGCGAAGGTGACGGCTGCACCGAAGGCATGATCTGGCACCGGTTTATATGCCAGCGACGGCGTTACGAACAGTTGCGCCAGATCAACGCCCGCTTTGCCGGTGGAACCGAAGGCTGCGAAGGGATTGTCGCGGTAGTCGGTGTTCATGCCGCCGTTGCCATACACCGCGACACCGTAGGCCAGTTTGGGATTGATCAGTTGCGCGAAGGCTGCTTCGGGAATCAGGAAATCTTCTTCGCCGTTACCGTCGTAGCGGCCGTCGGCGCCGGCCAGGTTGCCGTTGATTTCGGCGCCCGCCGCGATCGGGGCGAAACCAGCTAAGGCCGAGGTCGTATCGGTTGCCTACCCAGACAGTACCAGCGGGATTGGATGCGGCGGCCAGGCTGTCTTGAGGTAGGGCTACGCCAACGCCGGCGACTGATTGCGAGCGGACACCGATGCCGTGAGAGAAATAGCCATTGGTGGCGTGTGCGGCTGGTGCCAGTGTCAGAAATAGAACTGCAGCCGGCGCCGCAGAGAAGGTATGAATTCGCATGATGGCCCCCAAAGCAAAACCAGTGAGATGCTGCGCCCCTCAGGGGTGCTGATTTGCAGAATACGTGGGGGATTTATTGAGCTCTAACAAGGATTTCTTCAGTGCTTTGCAGGAAATGGGATAAGGGATGTTGCGGCATTGGCCCTGTTCACATAGAAGGAAAAGACCGTCGTTATATAATGGTCAGTTCTACGACGGGTTGAACCTAAGCCAACAATTCCTTTCCGCCAGAGCGAGTACGATTTGCATAACGCCGACAACATGCCAACCCGAATCTTTCTGACAGGTGCAAGCGGCTATATCGGTTTGCACATTTTGCGCGAATTGTTAGCAGCAGGACATCTGGTAACGGCGGTCGTACGCGCACGATACAAGCTGTGCGAACTTGGGACACATCCCTCGCTTCAGGTTATCGAAGCAGATCTGGAAGATTCGGTACGCATTGCCAACGAACTGCCTGGGCACCAAATCTGCATCCATGCTGCGCTTATCTGGGGTGATCCCGGTTCTGAGCTGGAGGCGCGCGATGTTGCCATTACCGCCAAGTTGTTCGATAGCTGCGCAATCGCCGGGATAAGCAGATGTATCTACCTATCGTCAGCGGCCGTTCATCGCCCGTTCTCAGGCGAAATGAGCGAAGATGATGGTCTTAGTGCATCTGATTTATATGGTGCAACCAAAGCCGCGGGCGAGTTGTTCCTACGCGCCTCATGCGCGAGCCGACAGATGACGGGCGTTGTCGTTCGTCCCGGCCCTGTGATAGGGCCGCCGGCATTTCCCGATGGTGCTTTCCGTAGCGACGACCGCATAGTGCAGATGGTGGCGACTGCCATGCGAAATCAGCGCATTGAGACGCCGACTGACCACGGGCGTCAATTTACCGATGTAACTGCGTTAGCAAGAACCGTCCGGCGCTTGGCCACCTTGGAAACGCCCCTTCCCATTTATATATGCGTCGATCGGGAAATCACCACCTGGGAACGGATTGCACGAACGGCGGTGAAAGTGTTGAGTTCAGCGAGTGAAGTTCACGTGCGCACACCCGATACGCCGGACCCACCACCTCGCTTCCGAACGGAGAGAATCGCGCAACTTAACGGCGGGCCGCTGACATCTGGCGATGCATTGGTCGCGCACATCACGCATATTTTCCGGATGTTGGATGCTTCCAAATAACCTGCTCAATCCCATTAACTATCACCACTTGCCTATT
>DATLII010000348.1:0-8124 GCA_035539495.1 Dongiaceae bacterium | reverse complement strand
AAGTTATAGAGAAGGGAAATAGCAGATGGCAGCGGCGTATCCGGGTGCAGGCGCTGAAACGCTCGCGCTGGCAGAGTGGCATGCTCGGATAAACCAGGATGACGCAGAAAAAAACGATCCACCCGGGCAGGAATTTTCGGCAGGATCAATGGCGCCGTCTCGAGCGCAGCCGCCGCCAACGATGGCACAGGTTGCAACAACACCTGACGATCGGCCTGCGTCCCATTACCCAGATCTATCAGCTGACGATCGGCACGGGCGAACAACAGTACATTGCCGGCTTCACGCAAAGCTTCGGAGAAAGCCTGATCGCCAGCGACATCCCGGGTCTGCTCAAAGAAAATATCGAACACCAGAAGGCGCGCATCCAAACGGTGCAGGTTTTCCACCGCCTTGGCATGAACCGAGCGAGACCACTGATGCGGTTTGTCTGGCAATTCCAGGGCCTGCGCACTTTCACGGGTCACGGCAACGACAACCACTGCCGGCGGTGACGGCCGCTCTCCCCGCAGGTTGAACAGCAATTCCAGACCCAGGCGCTGTTCCAACGACACACCCCAGGGCGTGCCAGTCCAGACTGCATACAGCGCTAACAATAACGCCGGCAGCAACCAGACAAGCCAGCGCTGGAAACGGATCAACACGGGGAAGTGTCCTGCATTGCAAGAAAGTGGACACTATAGCGTCAATCCGGCGTCAGGAAAAAGCCTGCATGCAGATCCTGCCGCTTGAATGGCTGCGTGGTTCAGTGCAGACGGTCAACGGCGACCTGGAAAGCGTTGAAACTGATCCCAAGCAGCATCGCACAAGTTGAAACGCTGAGGATTCACATAGACCAGGTGATCGTCGGCAACGCTGCACTGAGTAACCGCAACGCCTCCCTCACAATTATCGTAGGTGGCGCATGTAGCCTGACCACGCTCGCATTTGGGCCCTGCACCAGGCTGATCGCAGACATCCGAAATCTGCGGCTCACCCTCACAACGGTTGGCGCCAGCCCACCTTTTTAAACTGGTGCGCGCCGTCAGAGACCAGCCCAATGAAATGTAGTAAGGCACAATGAAGTCCCATTTGCCGCGCACTTCTACTATCGGAAATGCGGGCTTCTGCCATCCAATTTCATCTGTCGCCCGACATTCTTCCGTACTGGTGTAAGGAAAACTTTGCGACGCCAACTGCGCGCCGGCAAAAACATCGGAATGATCGCACGCCAACTTGCCCGCCATTGCTGCACCGTTGGATAGACCGGCGGCGTACACCCGCGCTGGATCCAGTTTCAGTTTCGACTTTTCCTCATCCATCAAACACTGCACCAGATGCAACGCAAAACCTTCGTCATCGTGTCCACGCGGGTTACAGCAGAAATCACCCGCGTCCCAGGTGCTGGGAATGCTCAGCGCCTGCGGATAGGCCACAACCACACCTTCGCGATTGGCAAACTCCTTCCAGCAGGACGTGCCTACTTGCGCAATGGACGATGAGGATTGCCCGTGAAAATCCACTACTAAAGGAGCATTCGGTTGATAGGACTCGGGTACATAGAGTCGGTAGGTGCGCCACTCACCATCGTGACGCATATAGACAGTGCGAGCTTCGCCAGGTGTAGAACGAATCCAGCCACACAAGTTGTCGAAACGATCTGAAGCAAAAGCTGTGGAGAGCGTGAAACTCCATATCACGAGCCAAAACGCGCTGAAAGAAAACGTGCTCATAAGCAGAACTCCTTTCCGTCGTCGCCCCGCTCAGAAGTATAGTCACGATTGGAAAAAACAATTTTTTTCGCGCGCCAATGACTGGTCAGGCGTAAATTAAAAAGCGGAATTATTCTGACGCGGGAAGTGACGGAGCAACGCGCATTGGCAAGATCAGAGTAAAGCAGGTGCCTTTGCCAAACTCGCTTTGTAAAGCTATGGAACCATGCATGAGTTCAACCAGGCTTTTGACGATAGAAAGGCCCAAACCGGTACCCTTCGAATCTTGTGGTGTAGCAATGTGAAATTGCTCGAATGGCAGAAATACTTTTGGCTGATCCTCAGCGGCGATACCCAAACCTTCGTCCTGAATCTGCAACCGCAAACCTGTCTCCACTGGTTCACAGCGGACAAATACGGCTTTATTTGCTGGTGTAAATTTCACGGCATTGGACACCAGATTCAGTGCAATCTGGCCGATTTTTTTTGAGTCACCCATATAATGCGATTGCAGTGCCGGATCCAATTGCAGCTGAAGATGCACGCCTTTTTCCTCGGCCACGACCTGTAGTGTGTCACACACTTCCCGCAACAGAACCGCCGGCGAAAATGGTTGTTCCTGCACAGTCATCTTGCCAACTTCGATCTTCGACATGTCGAGAACATCGTTGACCAAGTCCACCAGGCGATGGGCTGCTGAACCTATCAGGTCCAAACCTTCGCGCACGTAGCCGGGCACGGTGTCGACCAAAATTCGTTTCTGCAAGCGTTGGGCGAAGCCGGCAATCGCGTTCAGCGGCGTGCGCATTTCATGATTGACGGTGGCGAAGAAGCGCGAGCGGTAGGCGATGTTGTCCTGCAATTCCTGCTGCGTCTGCGCCAGCTCGCGATTCAGCTGTTCGGTTTCGCGCAGCTTCAAGCGTAATTCCAGCATCGCCACCACATGACGCGCCAGCGTATTGATCGCGTGTTCCTGGGTGGGCGACAGTTTGCGTGGCTTATTGTCGATGGCGCACAGCGTGCCCAAGGCAAAACCATCGCGGGTGATCAGCGGCGCGCCAGCGTAAAAGCGGACATGCGGGTCGGACAATACAAAGGGATTGTCCGCAAAACGAGGATCGCGAGTGGCATCTTCCACAATGAAAAGATCGGACTGCAGGATGGCATGAGCACAAAAAGCGACGTCACGGGAAGTTTCCGTACCGTCCAGACCCACTTTCGATTTGAACCACTGGCGATCGCGATCCACCAGACTCACCAATGTAATCGGGGTGTCGCAGATAAAGGCCAGCAATTGGGTGACCGCATCGAAATCTGCTTCGGGGGCACTGTCCATGACCCCGTAACGCGCCAGCGCCCGAAGACGCTCTTCTTCATTCTCGACGCATGGCGCTACTAACATGATCCGTCCTCTGAGCCGCTTTCCCTGTAAAAATCAGTATAGCAACCGGTCTGTACCCGTCACCTCACTTCAATAGCTCGTACGGACCACCCCGCTTCAGGGCGCGCTGGTAGGCAGGTCGCGCTTGGGCTCGCTGCAAAAATGCCAGCAAATTGGGGTGCTTGTCGGCCAAGTTGGCGCGAGCGGCGGCAGCTTCCAGCGGGAACGACATCTGAATATCGGCGGCCGACAATGATTCCCCCGCGAACCCGGTTTTCTCGCCCAGACGCCCAGCCACATAGGCTAGATGTGTATCCAGATTGGGGTCGACGAAATTCTTCGCGGCACCTTCAATTGGCAGGCGGCTGAAGATGAGCTTCATTACCAGCAAAGGCATCAGCGATCCCTCGGCATAGTGCAGCCAATAGGTGTAATCCAACTCATTGTCGCTGCCGGCAACCGGATGCAGTTGATGGCCCTTGTCGTACTTACGCACTAGGTATTCGATGATGGCACCGGATTCAGCGACTACCCGCCCGTCATCCTCGATCACCGGCGACTTGCCCAGCGGATGCACCGCGCGCAATTCCGGCGGCGCCAGCATCGTTTGGGGATTGCGGGCATACCGTTTCACCTCGTATTCCAGCCCCAATTCCTCCAGCAGCCAGAGCACGCGCTGGGAGCGGGAGTTTTCCAAATGGTGGACGATGATCATGGCAGCCTCGCAAGACGACGGGATTAAGCATCAGGCAGCCAATCTAACAGATAGGCCCCTGTTGAACCCGGGCCATATTTGCCATCATAGTGCAAATTGACCGGACACCTTTAGTTCTGGTACTAATGTTCCACACAAAACCATAATAATGACCCGCCAATAGGGAACCGCCGCCATGTACCGACACGCCACTCGCACCCGGCTGTATCGCTGGTTGTTGCCAGCCATAACCGCCCTTGTTTCCTGCCTTTCATTACCCGTCAGCGCCGCCAGTTGGGACTACGACAACGTCATCACCCTGGAAGCCGGGCCCAACCTGCCCTTCGACCTGAAAGCCGCTTTTTTGTCGGTAAAGCCGGGCACAGTGATCGAGCTGCCGGAAGGCACCTACCACTTTGATGACGAGCTGATCCTCAACACTTCGCACGTCACCATCAAGGGCCAGGGCATGGACAAGACGATTTTGTCCTTCGCCCAACAGCCGCAGGGCGCGCAAGGCATCCTGGTACAAGCAGACGCCTTTGCGATTTCCGACCTGGCGATTGAAGACACCGCCGGCGACGGCCTGAAAATCGAAAATTCCAACGGTGTCGTGGTGCAGCGGGTGCGGGTGGAGTGGACCAATGGCCCTGCGGAAAGCAACGGTGCCTACGGTTTCTATCCCATCAATTGCGACAACGTGCTGATCGAAGACAGCATCTCCAATGGCGCGTCTGATGCCGGTATTTACGTGGGTCAGTCCCGCGACATCGTGGTACGTCGCAACCGGGCAGAATTCAACGTGGCGGGTATCGAAATCGAAAACTCCGTCAACGCCGATGTGTATGAAAACATCGCCACCAACAACACCGGCGGCATCCTGGTGTTCGACATGCCGAACCTGACTCAGGCCGGCCATCACACCCGCGTTTACAACAACCAGGTGATCAACAACAACACCAAGAACTTCGCACCCAAGGGCAACATCGTGGGCAAGGTACCCACCGGCACCGGCGTGATGGTGCTGTCCACCGACTGGGTGCACGTATTCGGCAATGAAATTACCGGCAACAAGACCACCAACTTCGCCATTTTCAGTTTCGTGTCGGTCGCGCTGCTGGACGGCACGCCCATGCCCGACGGTTACGATCCCTATCCCGAGCACATCTTCGTCTACAACAACGTGATGCAGAAACAACGCAGCTGGTATTTCGACGGCGGCGAATTCAACCTGCTGGCCAATCTACTGTTCATTCTGAAACTGGCACCGGTGGCCGACATCGTGGTGGACGGCCAGGTCCACACCACAACGGCTAACGCCGACTGGTGCTTCCAGGACAACGAACGCCCCAACGGCAGCCGCGCCAGTTTCGGCAACCTGCAGTTGAACAAAACGAACTGGTTCCTAAAATTGCTGGGCGCACCAGGTACTCCGGCCAAGCTGGGCTATCCGGTGGAAAGCAATTGCACGCAGGCGGATTTCGGCCCAGTGGAGCTGGACCTGACTGTGTTCGACACCGTGCCTGAACCCACCGATGACTACACCGACGAAGAAATTGCAGCGCTCTGCGCCGGCGGCGACAGCAATGGCGTGAACTGGGATGCCTTCGTGGTGAACTGCCCCTCCCTGTCCAGCTACCGTCTGTTCGTGGATCACAATCCGCTCGGCACACCCAATACCAATCGCGCCGCGCCGTACGACCTGACCACACCACTGTTCAGCGACTACGCGCACAAATACCGCGTGGTGTACGTACCTGCCGGTGGTACCGCCACCTACAGCGACACTGCGCCATTCGCTTTCCCCGTTGGCACCATCATCGCCAAAACTTTCACATTGCCGCTGGATACCGGCGTGGAAAAAGTGGTGGAAACCCGTCTGTTGATCAATCGTGCCAGCGGCTGGACCGGCATCAGTTACATCTGGGCCGACGACATGAGCGAAGCTCACCTAGCTCTGGGTGGCGGCGCAGTGGAAGCCAATGTTTTGGGTCCGGATGGCAATACCGTCAGCGTGCATTACCGCGTGCCCAACGCTAACCAGTGCACCAACTGTCACGGCGTGAAAGCGGACGGCGACGAAACCTTCCGCAACCTGCCGATCGGTACTAAAGCACGTTACCTGAATAATCCCTACCCTTACGCTGGCGGTAATGAGAACCAGCTCGCCCACTGGAGCAACATCGGCATTCTCAGCGGCGCGCCCGCACCGGCCGCAGCACCGCGTCTGCCCGTATGGAATGATCCCAGCGACGGTACTCAGGAACAGCGCGCTCGCGCTTACCTGGAAATCAACTGCGCCCACTGCCACAGCGAAACCGGCCGTGCCCGCGCCACTGGCCTATGGCTCACTGCTGATCGCGCACTGGATGCTCACTACGGTCTGTGCAAACCGCCCGTCGCAGCCGGTGTCGGTTCTGGCGGCCTGAAGTGGGACATCGTGCCCGGCAACGCGGCGCAATCCATCCTGACCTATCGGCAGCTGTCCAACGATCCGGCGATCCGCATGCCGGAACTGGGTCGCAGCAGCGTGCATACGCAGGGCGTTGAACTGGTCACCGACTGGATCAACTCGCTGCCGGCCACTACCTGCGCAACAACACCGTAACCTTTTTCCACGTCATCTCCTCTCGTTGCCCCCACCTTTGCGTGGGGGCTTTTTTTTCCGCATTGAAAATCCCCACCCCGACCTTACAATGCAGGCAACTGACTAAGTTCAAATTCCTGTTTATTGATCTGGCGGAGCCCTGCTGAATGAAGACTGCGCGCATTCTCACCTATTGGTTGTCCCTGCTGGTGACCTTGTCCCTGGTATCCGGCTGCGGCTACAACGATCTGCAAGCGCAGGACGAAGCTATCAAAGCTGCCTGGGCGGAAGTATTGAACCAGTACCAGCGTCGTTCTGATCTGGTGCCCAATCTGGTGAACACCGTAAAAGGCTATGCCGCCCACGAAGAAAAGGTGCTGACCGAAGTGGCAGAAGCGCGCTCCAGTCTGGGCAAATTGCAAGTCACCAGCGACACGCTCACCGATCCCGCGCAATTTGAAGCTTTCAGCCGTGCCCAGTCACAAATGTCGTCGGCGCTGTCGCGGTTGATGGTGGTATCGGAAAACTACCCGCAACTGAAAGCCGATCGCGCATTCCAGGATCTGGCCGCGCAACTGGAAGGTACCGAAAACCGCATTACCGTGGCGCGCAAACGGTATATCGACGCAGTGCAGGTCTATAACCTTACCGTCCGCCAATTTCCCACCAATCTCACCGCAAAAATATTTTCGATGGACGTGAAACCCAGCTTCACCGTCAGTAATGAAGCCGAAATTTCCACCGCACCGAAAGTGGATTTCAGCAAACCGTGAGCATCACCCACGCCATGCCACTGTTTTTGCTCCGACGCGCAGGTATTGCACTTTGGCTGACGCTGACTCTGTTAGCCGGCAGCCTTTTTTCCAATCTAGCCCACGCCGCAGAGGCCATTCCGGCGTACAAGGCCTTCGTCACCGATTTGACCGGTACCCTGTCGGAACGGGATCAGACGGCACTGGAACAACGCCTGCGCGAAGTCCATCAATTGCGGATTGCGGAAATTGCGATCTTGCTAGTGCCGACAACCGGTGGTGAAAGCATCTTCGACTATTCGATGCGGGTGGCAGAACAATGGAAAGTCGGCGCCAAAGACAAGGATGACGGCGTACTGCTGGTGATTGCCAAGAATGACCGCACCTCGCAGATTCTGGTGGGCTATGGCCTGGAAGGCAGCCTCACCGACGTGGCGTCGAGCCGCATTCTGCGCGATGTCATTCCACCCTTTTTCCGGCGCGGCGATTTCGGTGGCGGCCTGCATGCGGCGCTGGACAGTATTCTGGCGGCAATTCAGCACGAACCCGGCGCAATCGCGACCGAACCAAACATGGCCTCGAAATCCCAGCCTGACACAGTTGTCCGCCAATTTCCGAGTTGGTTCATCGTGGCTCTCATCGCAGTGGCCGTCATGGGCCGATTCATTGTTCGCAAACTTGTCGGAAAACTTTTGGCTGCCATTGGCGCGGCAGGCATGGCCATTGTCATGTCATGGATTGCAGGAATGCCCACCGATGCATTCTTTGTTATCCCCATGTTCATGTTCGCTTTCGTTGCGGGCGATAGTTCCGGTCGACGTGGCCGTATCGGCGGTTTTGGCGGTGGTTCCGGCGGAGGCGGCCGTTGCGGCGGTATTGGGGGCGGTGGTGGCGGCAGATTTGGAGGCGGCGGCGCGTCAGGCCGCTGGTAGACCATATTCATGAATCGCTTTCAACGCATCGTCACCCATCTGTTCGCACTGCCGCTGCAGGCGCGCCACCGTTTCCCCCCCGCCAGC
>DATLII010000347.1:0-4890 GCA_035539495.1 Dongiaceae bacterium | reverse complement strand
GGCCTGCCTTGTGCGCTGGCTTCTTGCCGCCCGCGCCCTTACCACCACCGGCGCTCGCTGGTTTGCCCTTACCGCCGGATTTGGCCGACGCCTTCGCTCCGCCCTTGCCCTTTTTCGCATCCGCCAGTTTTTTGCCTTCCCGTGCAGCTTCGTCGCGCGCTTTATTTTGGCGAGGCGCAGCGGCTTTCTCGGTGCCGCCGTCCTTGCTGCTATCTTTGCTCCAACGATGACGGCGACCACCCGCCAGCAATTCGAAATCGATCTTGCGATCGTCCAGATTCACCTTGGCCACTCGCACGGTGACAGCGTCGCCCAGCGCAAACACCATGCCGGTACGCTCGCCGGTAAGACGATGATGCACTTCGTCGAAATGGTAATAGTCGTTGTTCAGCGCGCTGACATGCACCAGGCCTTCCACAAAGATGTCGCTCAGCTCGATGAATAGGCCGAAGTTGGTGACGCCGCTGATGATGCCCTTGAATACATCGCCGATCTTGTCGCTCATGTATTCGCATTTGAGCCAGCCCACAACATCACGGGTGGCGTCGTCAGCACGGCGCTCTGTCATCGAGCACTGCTCGCCGAACATGATCATGGCGGCGGTGTCATACGGCAGAATGCGCGGACGATCGATGGTCGGTGCGCCTTCGGTAGGCGACACCAGCGCGCTGTCACTAGCACTGCGAATGGCGTAGCGGATGGCGCGATTCACCAGCAGATCCGGATAACGGCGAATCGGCGAGGTGAAATGCGCGTAGGCGCCGTAGGCCAGACCGAAGTGCCCCTTGTTTTCCGGCGAATACACCGCCTGGTTCATGGAGCGCAGCATCACGGTCTGGATCATGTCGTAATCCGGCCGCCCCTTGATCATTTCCAGAATTTTCTGATAGTCCTCGGGGCTGGGCTGCGTACGCACTTCGAAGGGGATGTTCAATTCCTTCAGGAAGGTGCGCAGCTTTTCCAGCTTCTCTTCCTTGGGACCTTCGTGAATGCGATACAGGCTGGGCAGTTTTAATTTCTGCAGCAGCTTCGCCGCCGACACGTTCGCGCACAGCATGCATTCTTCGATGATGCGGTGGGCATCATTGCGGTGGGTGGGCACGATTTTTTCGATCTTGCGGTCTTCGCCGAAAATAATGCGGGTTTCCGTGGTTTCAAAATCAATCGCGCCGCGCTCGTCGCGCTGATCACGCAAGGCATGATAGAGGCTGTACAGATTTTCCAGCTGCGGCACCAACGATGCGTATTGCTGACGCAGGGCCTGGCCTTCATCGGAATCCGGCTCCTGCAGAATCTTGCCTACCTTGGTGTAAGTGAAGCGGGCGTGAGAACAGATCACCGCCTCGAAAAACGTGAACTTGCTGACGTTACCAACCTTGCTGACGTGCATCTCGCACACCAACGCCAGACGATCCACATGGGGATTCAGCGAGCAGAGGCCGTTGGACAGGGATTCCGGCAGCATCGGCACCACATGCTCGGGGAAATACACCGAGTTGCCGCGCCGCTGTGCTTCCATATCCAGCGCATCGCCGGGATGCACGTAATGGGACACATCGGCGATCGCCACCAGCAAACGCCAGCCGCCGCCTTTTTTCTTCTCGCAGAAAACGGCGTCGTCGAAATCCTTGGCGTCTTCGCCGTCGATGGTCACCAGCGCTGTCTGCCGCAGATCAACGCGATGCGCGTAATCTTTTTTCACCAGTTCGCCAGTGAATTTTTTCGCCGCCGCCAGCACGTCATCGGGCCATAAATGGGGAATGCCGTAATTGCGGATGGCGACGTCGATTTCCATGCCGGGCGCCATGTGTTCGCCGATGACTTCCAGTACGCGGCCCTGGGCCTGAGTGCGGTACGTCGGCTGATCGGTGATTTCCACCATCACGAACTGGCCGTTCTTCGCTCCCAGCTCTGCGCCGGGCGGAATCGCAATGTCCTGTGCGATACGGCGGTTTTCCGGGGCAACAAAACCGATATTGTTCTCGCGGAAATAGCGGCCCACCACCTGCACCGTGTTGCGCTCCAACACTTCCACCACGGTGGCCTCGCGTCGGCCGCGGTGATCGATACCACTTTGCCGCACCAGCACGCGATCACCATCGAAGCCGCAACGCATTTGCCGCGCGCTGAGGAACAGATCGTCGCTGCCGTCATCCGGCTTGAGGAAACCAAATCCGTCGCGGTGACCAATGATGACACCGGTGATCAGGTCCATCTTATTGGTGACGCCGTAGGCGCCACGCCGGTTCAGCATCAACTGACCGTCGCGCTCCATCGCCTTCAGGCGGCGGCGCACGGCTTCCACGGGTTCGTCTTCATGGATACTCAGCTCGGCGCAGATCTGGCGGTGCGTCAGCGGGCGGCCGCGGTCTTCCAGCAATTCCAGGATGTAGTCGCGGCTGGGAATGGGGTTATCGTATTTCTTGGCTTCGTTCTGGAGGTTCGGATCATCCGACCAGGACCAGTTTGTCATGCACTGTATCCCTGTGAAATGCGGGTGCTTGGGGGCACTCTAGGCAGTTGGGGTGTGATTTACAAGTGAAGGTTTGCTTTTGTACCAATCACTTGCATCCACTACTTCCAGTGTAGCCAGCCAGCATCGTTGCCGATGGCCTGGCCAAAAAATTTTACAGAAGGGGTTTGACAGGTCCGGCGCAAACCGTTAAATTTTGCGCCCTCAAGCCGAGGTGGTGAAATTGGTAGACACGCTAGCTTCAGGTGTTAGTGGCTTTACGGCCGTGAAGGTTCAAGTCCTTTCCTCGGCACCATATTGAAAAGCACCACATTTAAAGAACCCGGATCCGCAAGGCTCCGGGTTTTTTATTGCCCCTAATTCGGCCTGCATCGCCCTCTGCTCAGCCGCTTCCCCGAATGTTCATATGGAACGAGGCAGACGGGATTGCAGCGCTTTCTCCCTCCCGGCACCCGGTGCAATGTCCAGCGACTGCTGATATCGTGCGCCCAACCCCGCCTATCAAAAGGCCCCCGAGAGGATACTTGCATGCTTGATGCTGCCAACTTGCGCCTGCCTTACCTGAGCAACCCTCAACCCGACCTGCTGTGTGCCGGCATGCCCAGCGCAGAGGATTTCCGCGCGGTCGCCGCGGCCGGCGTGCGCACAGTGGTGAATCTTTGCCAGCTGCAGGAAACTCCTATCGATGAACCAGAATTCGTGCAGCATTTGGGCATGCGTTATGTGCAGATCCCCATCGGTGGCGCACCAGACCTGAGCGAGACCAATGCCCGAGCCCTGGCGGCCGTTATCGATGACAAAGCCAATCAACCCGTGCTGGTTCATTGCATGAGCAGCAACCGGGTAGGCGCGCTGCTGGCGCTCAAGGCCAGCGTGGTGGATCGCGTACCGGCAGAAGAAGCCATGCAGTTCGGTCTACAAGCCGGCCTGCGAGCGCTGGAGCCCGTGGTATGGCATCTGTTGACTCACCATCAGCGGGCAACGAGCTGACGCCATGTTGATCGTAATTCTGGGCGTGGCAGCCGGACTGGTGCTGGGCCTGACCGGTGCCGGCGGGTCGGTGCTGGCGGTGCCACTGCTCATGAGCGGGCTGGGCTGGACCCTGCCACAGGCGGCGCCAGTGGCACTGCTGGCCGTAAGCGCATCGGCAACGCTGGGTACTCTTACCGCCTGGCCGCAGAAAATCGTACGCTATCGGGCTGCCCTGGTAATGTCGGCGACCGGCATGCTCACGGCACCTCTCGGTTTAAACGCTGCCAGACACCTGCCCATTGATCTGCTGACCAGCCTGTTTGCTGTGCTGCTGAGCCTGATTGCATTTCGGCTATGGCGGCAGGCTTTCACCCAGCCCGAGGAAACCCGCATTGTGCGCGCTGCCGTGCGCGGCGCTGCCATCAGCAATAAAACGCCCCTGTGTGAAGTCAATCCAGCCACCGGTCGCCTGCGCTGGACCGGTCCCTGTGCAGTGGCCATCGTCAGCAGCGGCGCCGGCACTGGCTTCCTGTCAGGCCTGTTGGGGGTGGGCGGCGGTTTTCTGATAGTGCCGGCCCTGCGCCTGTTCACCAACCTGCCCTTTCACTCCGCCGTCGCCACCTCGCTGATGACCATCGCCCTGACCAGCGCCGGCACCACTGGCATCGCCCTGCTTCAAGGTCATGACATGCCCTGGCAAGTGGCGCTGCCCTTCATGGGAGGCGCCCTGACCGGCATGCTGGCTGGACGGCTGCTGGCTCCCCGTCTGGCAGGCCCGCGCTTGCAACAGGGATTTGCGCTGCTGATGTTGCTGACGGCGGCGGGCATGATCCTGAAAACTGTGATCTGAAAACCATGACCTGAAAACGGAGCCCTGAAAGCGGTGTTCTGAAAGCAGCACGCCTGCTGTCAGACTGGCCATCTGACCAGTTTTCCCGATCCCCAAAATGCAAAACGGGCACTGCAAAGAGTGCCCGTTTCTTCTCATCCCGGCTCTTGACCGACTTCTGAAAAACTCAGAACGGATTGCGCAGGATGATCGTCTCTACCCGGTCTGGACCGGTGGAAATGATGTCGATCGGTGCACCCACCGCTGCTTCCAGCGTCTTGATATAGGCAATGGCGTTGGGCGGCAGCTCATCCACACTCTTCACACCAAACGTGGACTCCTTCCAGCCCGGCACCGTTTCATACACCGGCACCAGTCCGTCGTAATCCGCCGCATCCACCGGGAAGGCGTCGATCATGCGGCCGGACGCATCCTTGTAGCCCACGCAGATACGGATCTGGTCCAGGCCGTCCAGTACGTCCAGCTTGGTCAGACACAAACCGCTCACCGAGTTAATCTGGATGGCGCGACGCAGCGCGACCGAATCGAACCAGCCACAACGGCGGGTGCGACCAGTGGTGGTGCCATATTCATGACCTTTTTCCCGCAGATGATC
>DATLII010000346.1:0-3123 GCA_035539495.1 Dongiaceae bacterium | reverse complement strand
ACCGTGCAGTACCAGCTGGCGCACTTTTTTCGTCAGTTTGCCGAAGGGTTTGTCGATATCGAAATTATAGTAATCCGCCAGCGAATTCAGCATTTGGAAATAATAGATGCTGCGCTTGTCCCAGCCGCGAATGGCGCCTTCGGTCAGGCTGAGGTCGGGGGAGGTGACGATGGTGTCCTCGTCGAAAAACTGGGTGACACCGAGACCGTCGCAGGCGGTGCAGGCGCCGGCGGGATTGTTGAAGGAGAAAATGCGCGGTTCCAGTTCGCTCAGGCTGTAGTTACACACCGGGCAGGCGAACAGCGAGGAAAACAGGTGCTGGTCCTTCTCCTGTTCCATGTTCATCACGATAGCGGTGCCACCTGCCAGTTTCAGCGCAGTCTCGAACGATTCCGCCAGTCGCAGTTCCATGCCGGTCTTTACTTTGAAGCGGTCCACCACCACGTCGATGCTGTGCTTCTTGTTCTTGTCCAGCTTGGGCGCCTGGTCCAGGTCCACCACCAGACCGTTGATGCGGGCGCGGATGAAACCGTTGGCCTTCAGTTCCTCGAATAGGTGTAGGTGTTCGCCTTTCTTCTCTTTAATCACCGGCGCCAACAACATGTAGCGATGGGCCTCCGGCAGCGTCATCACCTGGTCCACCATCTGGCTGACGGTTTGAGCTTCCAGGGCCAGATCGTGATCCGGACAGCGAGGCGTGCCGACCCGGGCGAACAGCAGACGCAGATAGTCGTAGATTTCGGTAATGGTGCCCACGGTGGAGCGGGGGTTGTGCGACGTACTTTTCTGCTCGATGGATATGGCGGGGGAGAGACCCTCGATATGGTCCACGTCCGGTTTTTCCATCAGCGACAGGAACTGGCGGGCGTAGGTGGACAGGGATTCCACATAGCGGCGCTGGCCTTCAGCATAGAGCGTGTCGAACGCCAAAGACGATTTGCCGGAGCCCGACAATCCGGTGATGACGATGAACTTGTCCCGAGGCAGGTCCAGGTCGACGTTCTTCAGGTTGTGGGTGCGTGCGCCCCGAATCTGGATAGTGTCCATGCGATGTACCCCCGGCAAAGGCAAACCGCAAAGTATAAAGACTCGGGATGGCAGCGACTAGGTTGAACTCGGCCTAACTTGAGCCCGGCTTGTGTTTGAACTCGGCAAGGTTTTTGAACCGGCAAATGGATCGGCGGTCAATGTGGTTGCTTCGACCTGGATCAACAAAATGTTAAACTCCAACACCTTTTCATCGTTTTGCCTGAGAACCCGCGCCCAATGAATGCTATGGAAGCCCGCGCCACCTGGTCCCTGGCGAGTCTGTTCGTGTTTCGCATGCTCGGCCTGTTCATGGTGCTGCCGGTATTCGCGCTGTACGGTCAGGAGTTGGCAGGAGCCACGCCGTTTCTGATTGGTCTTGCCATTGGTGCTTATGGTTTTAGCCAGGCTCTGCTGCAGGTGCCGTTCGGTTATCTGTCCGACCGTTTTGGTCGCAAGCCGATGATTCTGCTTGGCCTGTTTCTATTTCTGATCGGCAGCGTGGTAGCGGCGCTGTCCACGTCGATTGAAGGCGTCATTCTGGGCCGGATTCTACAGGGTACGGGCGCGATCGCGGGGCCGGTCATGGCGCTGCTGTCGGATCTGACCCGGGAAGACCAGCGCACCAAAGCCATGGCGTTGGTGGGTGCCAGTATCGGACTGTCATTCTCCCTGGCGTTGATTACCGGTCCTGCTGTGGCGGGCTGGTTTGAGCTGGGTGGTGTGTTCTGGTTGACCGCGCTGATGGCGTTGGTCGGCATGGCGCTGACCCTGTGGGTGGTGCCCACGCCGCCATCGCAACGCATCCGCAGTCGTGGGCCTTTTAAAGATCAGTTCCGCGCTGTGCTGCGTCAGACTGAACTATTGCGCCTGAACCTGGGCGTGTTCCTGCTGCACATGACCATGACCGCACTGTTTGTCGTGCTGCCGCCGCTGCTGGTGGGTCAGGCTCAGCTGGATAAGAACCATCATTGGCAAATTTATTTGCCCGTTCTTTGCGTCTCCTTTGTCTTAATGATACCGCTGATGATTTTGGCGGAGCGTCGACAGATGGTGAAGCAAGTGTTTCTGACTGCGATTGCGCTGCTGGTGACTGCCTTGCTGATGCTGGCGCGTTGGCACGATTCGCTGCTGGCCATTCTGATGGGATTGTTGGTGTACTTCTGGGCCTTCAACTTGCTGGAAGCGATGCTGCCGTCCCTGGTAAGCAAAGTGGTGGCACCGGCTCTGCGCGGCACATCCATGGGCATTTATTCCACCACCCAGTTTCTGGGGGCGGGAGCCGGTGGTGCCGTGGGTGGTTATCTGCTGGGGCACAACGGTATGTCGTTTGTGTTGGAGCTGGCGGCGGCCCTGGTGTGCATTTGGCTGCTGGTGGCAGCCGGCATGAGGCAGCCGCGCAAGCTGCAGGACTATACTTTGCCGCTGGATCATTTTGATTTCGACGCAGTGGAATCCGCCTCCCTGGTGCGACGCCTGTTGCGGGTCAGCGGGGTCGAGGATGTAGTGGTGATTCCGCACGAAAAGGCCGCCTATTTAAAGGTGGACAATCAGTGTCTGGATAAAGAACAATTACGGGCAGTGGCTGCGGCCGCCCATTGAAATTAGCGAAATTACGGTCGAATGCCGACAGGAGAGCAACATGGCGCAACGTGGGGTCAATAAAGTCATTTTGGTGGGCAACCTGGGTCAGGATCCGGAAACTCGCTATCTGCCCAGCGGTGGCGCCGTGACCAACGTCACCCTCGCCACCAGTGAAACCTGGAAGGACAAAAACAGCGGCCAGATGCAGGAGCGCACCGAATGGCACCGCGTGGTGTTCTTCAACAAGCTGGCGGAAATCGCCGGTGAGTACCTGAAAAAAGGCTCCAAGATCTACATCGAAGGTGCTCTGCGTACCCGCAAATGGCAGGATCAGAGCGGCAACGATCGCTACACCACCGAAATCGTGGCGGGTGAAATGCAAATGCTCGACAGCCGTGGCGGTGCTGGTGGCGCCAATGCAGGCGGCGGCGGTGGTGGTTTCGAGGGCTACGACCAATTACCGGAAGCCCAGGGCGGTGGCGGAGCCTCCTCCTCCTATCAAAGCTCCTCGTC
>DATLII010000345.1:0-4872 GCA_035539495.1 Dongiaceae bacterium | reverse complement strand
CTTCAAATTCGTCTTCCGTAATTTCGTCGCCGCCATGACCGGCAGCCGCTTTGACTTCCTCGTCTTCGCCAAACAGCTCAATACCGCTATCCGCCGCAGGCGGCGCGGCTTTCGCAGCTTTTTCTGCTGCTTTTCCGGACTTGGATGACTTTTTGGATTTGGGGGCTTTTTCTACTTCCAACGCATCGAGCAACTGCTCGAATTCGTCGTCGGTGATATCACCTTGTGACGTTTCCGCAGCGGCAACCGGCGCTTCTTCAGCCTCGAAAACGGGTTCTTCTTCCACATGCGCAGCAGCATGACTGCCACCCGGCGCTTCACCCCGAATAATCGCGTGCAGCGCTTCCATCAACGCAGGATCAGCCGATTCCGGATAAGCCCGGGCATTCACTTGCGCGAACATGCTGTTGACGGCGTCGAGAGCTTGCAGCACCACATCCATCAGATCGGAGGTGATGGACAATTTATTGTTACGCAGCAGATCGAATACGTTTTCCGCCGCGTGACACAGCTCTACCAAGGTGTCGAGCTGCAGGAAACCGGCGCCACCCTTGACGGTGTGGAAGCCGCGAAAAATGGCGTTGAGCAAATTGGCATCGTCGGGCCGGTTTTCCAGTTCCACCAGCTGTTCCGATAGCACTTCAAGGATTTCGCCAGCCTCAACCAGGAAGTCCTGCAGAATCTCTTCATCAGCGTCGAAACTCATCCACTGGCTCCGTCAAAAACCGAGACTGGAAAGCAGCGCATCCACGTAATCCTGACCGGTTACAGCATCGAGGCGCTTTTCCGGATTGATGATGGGACCTTCCGGGCCAATATTGGGGCCGGTATCCTCTACTTTCATTTCGGGTACTTCGTGTTTGGTTCCTGTGATTTGATCGATGGCACCGGCCATACGCACCAGATTCACCAGGCTTTCTTCCACTTCCTGCACCAACTGGATGACGCGCTTGATCACCTGGCCGGTCAGATCCTGGAAATCCTGAGCCAGCATGATATTGGAAAGGTTGCTGTCGATGACGGAGGTTTCCCGCACGGTCATATCCAAAAACTGATCCATTTCCTTGCTGAGCAGCCGGAATTCCTCGGGCTTCATTTCCCGTCGCATCAAGCGCTGCCATTCCGGTTTCAGTTCGCGTGCCCGACCGCCCAGTTGCGACGACACCGGAATGGTGCTTTCCACCATGTCCATAGTCTTGTTGGCGGCGTTCTCGGTTTTTTCGATTACGTAATTGAGGCGCTGCGACGCATCCTGCATGCGCGACATTTCATCCTGCGTCGCACTGCCGGCACGGCTGGTATCGATGGAAAAGTTTTTGATGGACTCATGCAGGCTGCGGGTTAACTTTCCCACCTCCTGGAACAGGTACTGATCCCGCGCCTTGTGCAAGCTGGCGATGGTGTGCATCGCTTCCACGGCATCGCCGCTTTCCAGCTGCGTCAGCAAGGCTTTCGCGTATTCCACCATCGGATCATGGTGCGCTCGTTCCGTCATGCTCATCTCACTTCCGTTCGGCCGCAGCCAGATCAGGCATCCACGCGCTCAAAGATTTTTTCGATTTTCTCTTTCAGCGCCTGCGCGGTGAAGGGCTTGACCACATAGCCGTTAACGCCGGCCTGCGCTGCCTCGATGATCTGTTCGCGTTTGGCTTCGGCCGTCACCATCAGGACCGGTAGACTCTTGAGCTTGTCGTCGGACCGCACGGCTTTGAGCAGATCGATGCCGGTCATGCCAGGCATATTCCAATCCGTAATAAGAAAGTCGAAATCAGACGCTTTCAGCAATGGCAGCGCCGAACTACCGTCGTCAGCCTCTTGGGTATTGGTAAAGCCCAGATCACGCAGCAGGTTTTTGATGATGCGCCTCATCGTGGAGAAGTCGTCGACGATGAGAATTTTCATGTTCTTGTTCAAGGCTGCCTCCATTGAACCGGTACAACTACACAGATTTGTTTAGGGAAGCGTTCCCGCTAAAAAGTAAGTCTAGTAGCAGAATCGGACGTATCCAGTTTTTGCAAAGGAATCAAATGGAGAGGTGAAATCAAAGCCACTCGCGCAGGCGTCCGCGCAAACGGTGTGCGGCCTGGCTATGAATCTGGCTGACCCGGGATTCACTCACCCCCAGTACTTCGCCGATTTCCTTGAGGTTTAGTTCCTGCTCGTAATAAAGGGACAGCACCAGCTGCTCCCTTTCCGATAGCGTTTCGATGGCGGTCGCCAGTTGCTGGCGAAAGTGATCACCGGTGAGTTCGTCCAGGGGATTATCGGAAGATCGCTCATGTGCACCCAGATCGATGTGATCGTCGGGCGACTCCATTTCATCAATGCTGAACAGGCGGGTGGCCATGCTGTCCTGCAGCATGCCGTGGTATTCGTCGAGGCTGATTTCCAGTTCGGCGGCAACTTCGCGGTCGCTGGCGTCGCGGCCAGTGCGATGTTCCACCACGCGCATGGCGTCCTGGATGCGGCGGGCATTGCGGTGTACCGAACGGGGTGCCCACTCCCCTTTGCGCACTTCGTCCACCATGGCGCCACGAATGCGGATGCCGGCGTAGGTTTCGAAGCTGGCGCCTTTGCTGTTGTCGAAGCGTTTGATAGCGTCGAGCAGACCGATCATGCCGGCCTGATACAGATCCTCTACCGCGACTGATGAAGGCAGCCGTGCCAACAGGTGATGGGCAATCCGTTTCACCAGCGGCGTGTACTGTTCCACCATGACGGCGAGTGGCGGTGCCTTCTCATCACTGTACATAGGGTAGCGGTTGACACCCGGCATGTTGCGTCCTGCTAACGAACTGCAGCCCCTTGTACCAGACGGTCCACAAAAAATTCCAGGTGACCGCGTGGTGTGGTCGGCAGCGGCCAGCTATCGACCTTGTTGGCTAACGTGCGGAATGCCAAAGCCGCCTTGCTGCGGGGATACGCTTCCACCACTGGCTTTTGCCGCTGGACGGCCTTGCGCACGTATTCGTCAAAGGGAATGCATCCGATAAATTGTAGCGCGACATCCAGAAAGCGGTCGGTCACCTTGGACAACTTCGCGTAAAGCTCCCGCCCTTCCTGCTGACTGCGCACCATGTTTGCCAGAATATTGAAGCGATGCATACCATGTTGTTGATTCAACAGTTTAATCATGGCATAGGCATCGGTGATGGATGTCGGTTCATTGGTAACAACGAACAAGCTTTCCTGCGCGGCGGTGACAAAACTCATCACCATGTCAGAAATACCTGCAGCGGTGTCAATCAACAGTACATCCACGTCACTGCTGAGTTCGCTGAACGCATGAATCAAGCCTGCGTGCTCGCGAGTACCCAGGTTTACCAATTCCACCACTCCGGATGAGGCCGGTACGATTTTCATACCGCCCGGGCCTTCCACCAGGATCTCACGCAGGGAACATTCACCCCGCAATACATGTGACAGGTTTTCCCGCGCGGTGATCCCTAACAGGATATCCAGATTGGCCAATCCCAGATCGGCGTCCAGCAATACCACGCGACGGCCCATTTCAGCCAGGCACATGCCCAGATTGATGGTGACGTTGCTTTTACCAACACCGCCTTTGCCGCCCGTCACGGCGATTACTTGCACTGGATGATTACTCATAAAGGAATTCACAAACACCTTTCTTAGCGTCGTTACGCGTAGGCCAGATCCGAATGCGCCGCTGTGAGCGCGTCGCTGTAGAGGTCGGCCACCAGGCTGTCATCGGCCTTGTTCTCCTTCGCCAATGCAATGGCGTGATTGATCAGACGGGATGGCTGCGGGCGGGCGATGTCGTCCGGAATGTTCTGACCGTCGGTAATGTAGGCAATTGGCAGCTGCGCTTCGATTGCTACACTTAAAGCCTCGCCCAAACTGGCGGATTCGTCCAGTTTTGTGAACACACACCCTTCCAGATTCAAGTGCTTGTAGTCGTCGATGGCCTTGTCAAGAATCCGGCGCTGACAAGTAGAGGACAACACCAGCCAACGCTGAATGTTAGCTCCCATCCCTTCCAGCATTTTCATTTGCTCGCGGTGAACCTGATCTTTGTGACTCAAACCCGCGGTATCAATCAGCACCAGCTTCTTGCGGGCCAGACCACGCAGGATGTGCTCCAGCGAATTCTGCTCAGTGACTACACGCACCGGAATTTTCAGAATGCGACCCAAAGTGCTGAGTTGCTCGTGGCCGGCGATACGGTAGCTGTCGGTGGTCACCAGCGCGATGTCGTCAGTGCCGTTTTCCAATACATAACGGGTAGCCAGCTTGGCAATAGTCGTGGTTTTGCCAACGCCGGCAGGGCCGACGAAAGCGAAGATGCCGCCATGCGCCAAAATATCTTCGTTGACCAGAGGCAGATCTTCACCCAATTGTTTCAGCACATGCTGCCAGCCGGTTTTGTTGTCCATTTCTGGCGTCAGGCCGCGCGTCAGTTTGCGGCACAGCACCGGCGACAATCCCAACCGGGTCAGGCGTTTGAATACATTGGCTTCCAGCGGATGACGGTAGCTGTAATCACCCCAGGACACATTCGACAGCTGCACATTCATCATATCGCGCAACTGGCTGATTTCGTTGCGCATGGCCGCCAGTTCGCTGTTTGCGGCAGCCACTGCGGGTTGTACGCGCGGAGCCGGTTGCACCGGTGCCTGCTCGTTCGCCTGAACTCTTTCATGCGCGTGGACTTTGCGCGCGGCGGAACTGATTTCAACACTGGGCTCAGCGTCAGCCTGCTGACGCTTCTGTTGCAACTGACGCTGCAGCAATTCATTGAACTGGCGGCTGGCGCTTTGAGCGCGTTGCTGATCCGCCATTCGTTTGACTTGCTCGCTCAACGCGGGATCTGCGTGTTTGTTTTCCTGTACCAGGCGGGCAGGATCACCC
>DATLII010000344.1:0-4406 GCA_035539495.1 Dongiaceae bacterium | reverse complement strand
AAGTTCCAGCAAGGCATTTCTTGATGAAACCCAATCATGAACGCGGATTAACCTGGCTGGCCCAGTTGGGTTTTTCACTGCTGCTGATAGTGCCCACGCTGCCGCCGGCCCTGCGTTTTTTGATGGACAACAATGCGAACGCCAATCTGGTAAGCATCGTTAATGTCCTCTATGACGACGCTTACTACTATCTGCAAATCGCGTTCAATCTGGCTCATCTGGGCAGCTCCAGCTTCGATGGCGTCACCCCCACCAATGGCTGCCAACCGCTGTGGCTGCTGATTCTGACCCTGCTCGCCAAACTGACAGGCCCCGATAAAACCGAATTTTTCTGGTCCGCCGTGGCGCTCACCCAAGTGCTGGCGCTCTACGCTATCTGGCAGGCGCCGAACCTGGCGCGGAGTGCCGGCATCCGGCCGTTTTACGGCGCTCTGCTATTTTCCCTCATCGTCATTCAGTTCAACACGATTTATATAAAAGGTCTGGAAACGGTTCTTACACTGTTTTTTCTGTTCTACCTGCTGGGCCGCCTGTCACGCCCGCAGGATTTGCTGACGAAGCCATTACAACTGGGGTGCGTCTTTGCGTTTGCTTTCTTAGTGCGGCTGGACGCGGCTGCAACGTTGCCGGCCTATTTGCTGGTGGACGCTGTCGTCAATCGTCGTCGCCTGACCTCAACGTACTTGCGCCCGCTTGGCCTGGTGCTCACACCGCTGCTGATCACCGGCACGATCTACGCAGCGTTGAATCAAACCTGGTTCGGCACGCCGGTCCCCGTCAGCGGGCTGGCCAAGGCACTGGATACCGGTCGCTTCAGCAATTTCGGTATTCTGTATAACTATCTGATGAGTTGTACGCCGCTGTTACCGAGCCGTTCCGAAACACTGGCGCTGCTGTTCTGGGGTGGCGCGCTACTCGTGGAAGTTGCAAGACATCTGTTGTGCGGGCGGTTACAAGCGCACGCACTCCCCCTCGCCTTCCTCATTTTGTGCACGCTCGCGCAGTACGGTTACTACGCCAGTTTCTCTGGCTGGAATATCTGGCCTTGGTATTTGTATTTCTCACCCTTCCTGCTGTTTTTTGTGATCCTTCGAACCCTGGCCAACCTACGTATGCTTGTGCAGCACGCTCATGCGGGGCAGCAGTTGTGGCAGACACTGGCCAAGCCTTTCCAATCCGACAAGCCGCATCTTCTGCTGGCGTTAGTATTATTACTGGTAGCAGGTCTCTACACCGGGCTGGATAAAGCCAGGGCCGGGCTGCAAATTGCCGATTCCAAACGCATAAACTATGGAAAATTGAACGTGCAGCAGTGCGATCGCTATCACGATAAAACCGTAGCGTTCGGCGATCGCGCCGGCAGTTTGGGTTATTGGTGTCCCACTCAGATTGTGCAAACCGAAGGCCTGGTGATGACGCAGGAATTTCTGCACGCCCGCGCAGAAGGCAACGGTGAACGCTGGCTGGATGAACATTACGATATCGATTTGTATCTGGTGGATCGAGACCAGCTGCCAGTACGTGCCGGCGACTCTGCCGTCTACATCGTGGTAGATCCGGTCCAGGGTCGCACGGCGCACAAATCGCTGCTGCATTTCTGCTTCCCCGCCAGCGCACTGATCGAACACAACCGCTATGGCGCCGACGCCAGCCGCTATCTGTTCGACTACCGGCAAAAAATCCCTTGCGGATTAGATGAAGAGAAAATCATCGCCGACATTCTCAATGGTGACGGCATTCGTCGTTATTCATTACCAGCCGAGTACCGAAATCAACCATTGAAAGTCTGGCTGGAAAATCTGGATCGCCGCCTGAGCAGACTATTTCACTGACGTTTTCGAAATCGCAGCGCAGAAAAGCAAACGCCCCGGCAGAACTGCCAGGTCGTTTGTTGATGGCACAGCTTGAACCGTGCGAGACAGACGACTCAGTCGAACTGCACGCCCAACCGATGACCTACTTCTTCGTAGGATTCCACCACGCCACCCAGGCCTTGACGGAAACGGTCTTTATCCAGCTTCTTGCGAGTATCTTTGTCCCACAGGCGGCAACCATCCGGCGAGAATTCGTCGCCCAGAATCACGCGGCCTTCGTACACACCGAACTCCAGCTTGTAGTCCACTAGCAGCATGCCGGCATCCAGGAACAACTGCTTCAGCACGCCGTTCACCTTGAAGGTCAGTTCCTTCATTTTTTCCACCTGATCCGGCTCAGCCCAACCGAAGCTGCGGATGTGGTATTCGTTCACCATGGGATCGCCCAGGGGATCGTTTTTCAGGAAAAATTCGAAGGTGGGCGGATTCAGATCCAGACCTTCCTGCACGCCCAGGCGCTTGCAGATGCTGCCGGCGGAGATATTGCGCACCACGCATTCCAGCGGAATCATCTCCAGTTTTTTCACCAGAGATTCGGTGTCGTTCAGCAGCTTGATGAAGTGGGTCTCGATACCCGCTGCTTCCAGCTTCTGCATGATGAAGGCATTGAACTTGTTGTTCACCATGCCTTTACGATCCAGCTGTTCCACCTTCTTGCCGTCAAAGGCCGAGGTGTCGTTGCGATACAGCATCACGTAGACGTTGGCATCGTCGGTGGTGAAGACGGATTTGGCTTTACCCTTGTAAAGCTCCTGACGCTTTTCCATTTCTAGTTACCTTTTACAAATTCCCGGTTGATTAAAATTCGAGAGCCAATTGCCCGGCCGGTGCCGCTTTGTTACGGGGCCGGATTTCACACCAGTCCAGTCCGCGGCGTTGATCCGCCACCTGG
The DNA here is from genome assembly GCA_035539495.1 of Dongiaceae bacterium. Classification (GTDB taxonomy): domain Bacteria; phylum Pseudomonadota; class Gammaproteobacteria; order Pseudomonadales; family Ketobacteraceae; genus Ch67. The sequence goes on along the minus strand of DATLII010000344.1, from coordinate 1,640 downwards.
ATAATGTCAGCCACACACGCCTGGCTATCCAGCAACGCCTGCACCGCCAGCTCCGGCGTGTTGTTGGTGCGGCTGATATGGGTGACGATCAGATGCTGCAGGGCGCTATGACCCACCTGCCGCAACAGTTCCGCTGCCTGTCCATTATTCAGATGGCCCAGGGCGCCGCCCACCCGTCGCTTGAGCTGGGCAGGATAAGGCCCCTCCGCCAGCATTCGCAAGTCGTGGTTGCATTCCAGCATCAGGGCATCGCAATTCTGGTAGCTGGTCAGCATCCGCCGATTGATTGACCCGGCATCCGTCAACACACCCAAGCGGGCGTCAGCGGTGGCGAACACATACTGGCAAGGCTCGCGCGCATCGTGGGGCACGGGTACCGGTTCGATGCGCATGCCCGCCAACTGAAACCCTGTGCCCGGCTCGATCACCTGCAACAGCTTTTCATCCAGCTCACCACTCAGCCGCGAACTGAAGCTGCCCCAACTGGAATAGACCGGCAGCCGAAACCGATTGGCCAGCCGCGCGACACCCTTTATATGGTCGCTATGCTCATGCGTTACCAGGATGCCCGCCAAATCGGCGGCGGTCAGGCCCCGATCCGCCAGGCGAGCCAGGGTTTCCCGGCTGGAGAAACCACAATCCAGCAGGACTGTACCCTCGCAACCATTGGCGATCAGCGTGCCATTACCGTCGCTGCCGCTGCCAATGGATGCGAACCGCACTACTCCAGGCTCTCCCGCAACTTGTTCAGAATACGGGCAGATTCTTCTTTCGGTGCCAGAGTATCGTCATCCAGCTGCACTGATACCTGAACCCCGGTTTCAGAACGGGACAGACGCAGCTGCAGCGGTTTTTCCTCATCATCGTCTTCGTCAGCCTGACCCAGATAATAGATGCCTAAGCTGCGATCCAAGTCCTGCGTCGGAATGCGAGCCCGCTGCAGTGCACGACCCACATCCTGCCAGGCCCGGTTGAAGTCCTGGTTGATCACCAGCACCGGATAGCCGTTACCGTCATACGTCATCACGAATTTCGGCAGCGCTTTAAGATCCTGCGACAGTACCGACACGCCCACCTGACGGCCACCCTCGCCCAGGAAGTCCATCAATTCGTTGTAAAGCACGGTCACCATTTCCGGATCTTCCGGTTCATCCGGCCAATCGATATCACTGGCTTCCGGCAGCGAATCACCGCTGCGGCCAGTCTGGACCTGATTGATGGTCACGATAGAGGATGCTTCATCCTTGCCCTGAGTCAGAATCAACCGGAACCGCACGCGGTCCTCGTCATCACCCCAAGAGAACCAGCTGAAAAGAGATCCCCAAAAACCCGGCTCGTCATCTTCCGGGCGCGGACCTGAACCGGGTTCACCGACGGGGGGCCCTATTTCACCTTCCTCGTGGTAGCGGGGTTTCAGCCAGCCGGTTTCCAGCAAGCCCTTGCCTGCATCTTCACCGTCGATGGCAAACCCGTTCGACACCAGGAACTCACGCAATTGGGGCCAGACCTTCTCGTTCGACTGTTCGACCACCAGCCATTGCCGGTCGTCTTCGTCCTTACGCAGTTCCAAGCCGGCGGTCTCGTCTACATTCACCAGCGCCTGGGGCCGTGGCAGATCATCGCTATCCTTGGGCACATAG
>DATLII010000343.1:0-4000 GCA_035539495.1 Dongiaceae bacterium | reverse complement strand
CAGACCATGAAAAACACCGAGGTTATTGATCAGGGTCGCGCGAGGCTCGCCCAGCAATTGCGCCGCTTTTTCCCGTGCATTGGGACCTTGCACGGCGATCATGGCGAAGTCGGGGCGCTCGGTGACGTGTACATCCAGGCCAGCGGTTTGTTTCTGCATCCAGGCCAGATCCTTTTCGCGGGTCGAGCAGTTCACCACGACCCGATACCAGCCTTCCATGTTGTAGACGATCAGATCGTCAATCACGCCGCCCTGTTCGTTCAGCATGCCGCTGTAGAGCGCCTTGCCGGGGCTGGTGAGTTTGGCTACGTCGTTGGCCAGCAGCTTTTGCAGGTAGGCCTGGCAACCACCACCAGTGACGTCCACCACCGTCATGTGGGACACGTCGAACATACCGGCATCGGTGCGCACGGCATTGTGTTCTTCGATTTGGGAACCGTAATGGATGGGCATGTCCCAACCGCCGAAGTCCACCATCTTGGCGCCTGCGTTCAGGTGGGTCTGATAGAGGGCGGTGCGGTGTCCCATGCGTGGCTCCTGAGCTGGCGACAAAATTGGCACGATTGTACCAATCAAGACAAGCAGCATAAATGAAAGGCGGGAAACAGAATGGCGGCATTGTACCCGGACTGCGGCTCGCGCCCAACCCGATCCGCTGGTATCAGCGCCCTGATCGTCTCACCAGAATCGCCACCGGCAGCAGACCCACCAACACCAAGGTCAGACCGGGCAGTGCTGCGCGCTGCCACAACCCTTCCGATGTCATCTCATGAATTCGCACGGCCAACGTGTCCCAACCAAATGGACGCATCAGCAGCGTCGCCGGCATTTCCTTCATTACGTCCACGAATACCAGCAGGCCGGCAGTAAGCAGGCCCGGCGCCAGGATGGGTACATAAATGCGACGCACAATTTCCCACTGACGGGCGCCCAAAATGGCGGCGGCCTCGGGTATGGAAGGTTTGATCCGTTCCAGACTGGTTTCCACCGGCCCGAATGCGGCGGCCAGGAACCGGGTGACATAGGCCAACAGCAGCGCCAGCACACCCCCGACGAAGATGGGTTCCACCGGCATGCCCAACGCGGTCTGCAATTCTGCAGCCCAGGCATCTAGGTTCGCAAAACTGATCAGAATGCCCACCGCCAGCACCGATCCCGGCAAGGCGTAACCGAGCGTCGCCATGCGCACCAGGCTGCTGGCAAATAGGTCGTGGTAATGACGTTTGAAGTACGCCAGCAGAAACGCCGCGGCCACTGTCACCAGCGCCGCCACGCCGCCCAACGTCAAGGTATGCAGCACCAGCGCGGCGTAGCGTTCGTCCAGATCTTTCCAGGCGCCCTGCGCCACCCACACCAGCAACTGCCCCACCGGAATGCCGAATGCCAGCAGGAACACCAGCGCGCAGTAACCGGTGGCCAGCCAGCCACGTGCTCCGCGCAAAGGTGCACGATGGGATTGCGATTTGCGCCGGGCCAGTTGGTAGTAGCGCGCATCGCCACGGGCTTGGCGCTCCAGGAACAGGCCCAGCAGCACAATCACCAACAGCAGCGACGCCAGTTGTGCCGCCGCCTGCAAATTGAAGAAGCCATACCAGGCTTTATAGATCGCGGTGGTGAACGTGTCGTAATTGAAAACCGCCACCGCACCGAAATCCGCCAGCGTTTCCATCAATGCCAATGCCACGCCAGCCGCAATCGCCGGCCGCGCCATGGGCAGCGCCACCAGAAAAAATCCGCGCCAGGGACTGTGGCCCAGCACACGCGCTGCTTCCAGTGGCTCCCGGCCCTGTGTCAGAAAGGCGTTGCGCGCCAGCATATACACGTAGGGATACAGCACCAGGGACAGCACCGTGATCACCGCGCCGGTACCGCGAAAACTGAACGAAGCACCGCGGCCGAACCACTCCCGCAATTGCGCTTGCACCGGCCCGGACCAATCCAGCAGGCCCACCATCACGAACGCCATCACATAGGCCGGCACCGCCAGCGGCAGCATCAGCGCCATATCGAACAGGCGGCGGCCCGGAAACTGGCAGGTGGCCGTCAGCCAGGCCAACGACACGCCCAGCACCAGCACGCTCGATCCCACACCCAACACCAGCACCAGCGTGTTGCCCAACAGGCGCGTTAGTTGCGTCTGCGCCAGGTGCGTCCAGATATCCGTCTGCACCGTGCCCCAGCTCAGCGCGATCACCAGCAGCGGCGCCGCCACCATCAACGCCAGCAGCACCGCGCACAAACGCAACAGCCCGATCCGCTTCAGCAGACCGGGCTGTTGCAATGCTTTGGCAGGCTCGAACGCAGCGGCGACGGCCATCGGCAATCCTTACAGGTAACCGGCGCGATCCATCAGCTTGATCGCCTCCGCCTGACGCCGACCCGCGATTTCCACGTTCAGCGTATCCGCCTTGTAGTCGCCCCAGGCTTCCACCATCGGATCCCACTTGGTGTTCGGGTTCACCGGATATTCCAGGTTGATGGCAGCGAAAATGCGCTGGGCCTGACCTTTCGCCAGCCACTCCAGGAATTTCTGCGCCTCTTCCGGATGCTTGGCATGTGTGGTCACGCCGGCACCGGACACGTTCACATGTACGCCTGTGGTTTCCTGATTGGGCCAGAACAGTTTCGCCGGCAGCTTGCCTTTCTGATGCTGCAGGCGGCCAAAATAGTACGTGTTGACGATACCCACGTCGCATTGGCCAGCCGCGATCGCTTCGATGATCGCGATATCGTTGGCGAACACGTCAGTGGCCAGGTTATCGACCCAGCCTTTTACGATCTGCTCAGTTTTAGCTTCACCATGACGCTCGATCAGGGTCGCCACCAAAGACTGGTTGTAAACCTTCTTCGAGGTACGCAGACACAACCGGCCCTCCCACTTCTTATTGGCCAGATCTTCGTAAGTGGATAGCTCCGACGGCTTCACCCGCTCAGTGGAATAAACGATGGTGCGCGCCCGCAACGACAGGCCGAACCAGCGGTTCTGGGAATCCCGGTATTGGGCGGGAATGGCATCTTCCAATACTTCGGATTTGATCGGACGGAACAGATTTTTCTCGGCCGCGATCCACAGGTTGCCTGCATCCACGGTGATCATCATGTCGGCCGGCGTGCGCGGGCCTTCCGCTTCCAGACGGGCGATAAGGGGGCCTTCCGCGTCGGTGATAAACGAAATCTTGGTGCCGGTTTCTTTGGTGTATTGATCAAAAAGAGGCTTGATCAGTTCTTCGGAGCGAGCGGAATACACCACCAGCTCAGCAGCCTGGACCCAACTGGCGCCAACCAACAGGGCCAGCATTCCCACGACCGCGCGCGCTTTTGCGCCGGTTCCCTTGAATCGCATATCGCACCTCACCAAAAACAGGAATTGGGTACGAATGATAATGCCTTTCATTTGTAGATCAATCTTTTTTCGGATGAACCATCGGCTTTGGCAAACGAAGATGACCCCGGTCAACAGGACTTGTCGGACAGCTTTACAATCATCGCCCGTTTTTTTTGAGCCAACATCTCAAAATCCTGAATTTATAGGCTTTTCTGAGGCTGGCCCTGTGCTTGCTATTACGTTTGCAGATGCAGTCGAACACACTGATTGGCCACCGGGAAATCCGGGCGCTGCAGATCCGACGCTGCAGGGCTGCAGGAAAGGAACACAACATGGTAAATGTGGGATTAGGAGTGGTGAGCATACTGGCGGGGGCGCTGGCCTGCCTGCCCGCTTACGGTGGATTGCTGGCAGAAGAAGCACTGCCATCAGAACCGCTCGCGACCGTAACGACTCCGGCTACAGCTCAAGCGCTATCGGTGGAGGACAACCTGATCTCCCTGGCGCTCGGCAGCAAGTCCACCTCGGTGGATTTCACCCAACTGCAGGCCAATCCACTGACCGGGCAACCGCTGTATCTGGCAGCACAAGGCATCGATTTCATTCCGGTGACCAGCGGTGTGCGCTTCGGCACGCTGCCGGAACCCGGCACTCTCTCACTATTCGGTCTGGGCC
>DATLII010000342.1:0-5198 GCA_035539495.1 Dongiaceae bacterium | reverse complement strand
CTTTCATACCGCGCGCGGCAAACGCAACGTGGTGAAAGCGTTTCAAGCCATGGGCAAAGCCGTGACGGAATTCAAGGTGGACATGCTGAACATCGCCACCAACGGCAACGTGGTGCTGACCGAACGGGTGGACACGCTGGGCGGAAAATATTTCCGCGCCGAGCTGCCGATCATGGGTGTGTTCGTGGTGAAGGACGGCAAGATCACCGAATGGCGTGACTACTTCGACTGGTCGCTGTCGTTCGGCAAGTTTGTGGGCAGTCTGTTCAGTTCGCCGTTCCGCAAGTAATCACACGTTGGCAATAACTGGTAATTGTGAAAACCACGGCGTGGGATGCGAGCAAGCTCACTCCCCCGCCGGCCACTTGCAAGTAATCGGGTAACGACGATCACGGCCGAAACCGCGGGATGTCACCCGCACCCCCACCGCCGCCTGCCGCCGCTTGTACTCGTTCAGATCCACCATGCGAATCACCCGCTGCACCGTTTCGCGCTCAAAGCCGTCCGCGACGATCGCGTCCAGACTGAAATCCCTTTCCACGTAACGCTCCAGAATCGCATCCAGCACCGGATATGGCGGCAGACTGTCTTCGTCCTTCTGATCCGGCGCCAGTTCAGCGGATGGCGGACGGTCAATCACCCGCTGCGGAATCGGCGGATTGTCGGGGGACAGGGAATTACGATATTCCGAAAGACGGAACACCAGGGTTTTCGGCACGTCTTTCAACACATCGAAACCACCGGCCATGTCGCCGTACAGCGTGGCGTAGCCCACCGCCATCTCACTTTTGTTGCCAGTGGTGAGTACGATATAGCGCTTCTTGTTGGACAGCGCCATCAGCAACACACCGCGACAGCGAGCCTGCAGATTTTCCTCGGTGGTATCGCGCGGTGTGCCGACGAAATCCGGCTCCAGCGTCTGCATGAAGGCGTTGTACATGGCCTCGATAGGACGCACCTTGTAGCTCACGCCCAGAATGTCCGCTTCAGCCTTGGCGTCGTCCTGGCTCATCTGCGCGGTGTAGCGGAATGGCATCATCACAGCTTCGACTCGATCGGCGCCGAGTGCATCCACCGCCACCGCCAATGTCAGTGCGGAATCGATACCGCCGGACAGGCCCAGCACTGCGCCCTTGAATCCGTTGTTGTTGACGTAGTCGCGCACGCCCAGCACCAGGGCGTTGTAGGCGCTGGCTTCTACTGTCTGATCCGGTGTAACCGTTGAGGTTTGCGGCACCAGCCGGCCATTTTCGCGCTGGAATCGCACAGTGTAGAGATCTTCCGCAAACGAAGGCGCACGGAAACGCAGTTCACCCTGAGCGTCCACTACCACCGAGCTGCCATCGAACACGAGTTCGTCCTGGCCGCCCACCAGATTGGCGTACAGAATCGGCATGCCGCCTTCCTGCGCCCGCTGCCGCAGCAGCACCGCCCGCTCCTTGTCTTTTTGCAGATGGAATGGTGAGGCATTGATGTTGAGCATCAGTTCCGCTCCCGCCGCTTTCGCCTGGGCGATGGGGCCGGGATGCCAGATGTCTTCGCACACGGTGATCGCCATGCGCGTACCGAGTATGTCCACCACGCAAGGCTGGCTGCCGGCCTGGAAGTAACGCTTCTCGTCGAATACCTGGAAGTTGGGCAGTTCCTGCTTGTGGTACTCAGCAATCAACTTGCCGTCGTGGATCAGCCCGGCCGCATTAAAGAGCGCACCATTCACGCGTCGTGGGTAGCCCAGCAGCACATACAGATCCCGCGGCAAACCGGCGCAGAGTTTCTGCAACGCCTTTTCCACCCGCACCTGGAGGCTGGGGCGCAGCAGCAGGTCTTCGGGCGGGTACCCGGTCAGAGTAAGCTCGGGAAAAACAATGAGATCGGCTTTGAATTCGTCGCGGGCACGCTGGGCCGCCTGCAGTATCTGAACGCTATTGCCGTCAATATCACCGACCAGAAAATCCAATTGCGCTATAATGACCTGTAAATCATTGTTTTTCATGCAGTTTAGATCCTGTTAACAGCAGCGTCGCCCGGCCTGTGAAAAATGGGCGTATTGTGGGGCAAATCGCCGGAACTGGCAAAGCCCCGGACACCAAGCATCAAACCCTGGAATGAACCTATGCTGACCCGTCTGATTTTCATTGCCGTGCTGGTCGCCGCCGCCTGGTTTCTCTATCGCAAATATGTAACGGGTAAAAAAATCGACATTCCCGGTACCGGCAAAAACCAGGCACTAATGCGGAAATGCGCGCACTGCGGCATACATCTGCCAGAAACGGAATCCGTGCAACTGGAAGGCCTGCATTTCTGCAGCGAAGCCCACAAGCTGGAATATCAGAAGCAATTCGAACACCATGACTGACGCGCACGCTCACGTTAATCATCCGGCCCCACCCACCCTGGCTAATGTGCAGCAGAACGAATGGCGGCTGCTGCAGGTATATTTGTATTACCGCCTGCTGCTGTCGCTGAGTTTGTTGGCGGCGCTACTGTTCGGCGGCAAACAAACCGAGAGCTTCAACCAAGACCAGCAGCTGTATTTCGCTACAGCCGCCACCTATTTTGTTCTGACTGTGCTGTCGTTGCTGACCGCACGCCTGCGCACTGGGCGCCTGAGCATTCAGGTGTTCATCATCATCGTCACCGATATTCTGGCCATCGCGCTGCTGGAATACGCCAATGGGCAGTCCAACAGCAATCTCACCATTCTGCTGGTCGTAAGCGTGGCCGCCGGTAGCATTCTGGTGGAAGGCAAGCTGGCGAATTTCTTCGCCGCCATCGCTACTCTGGGCGTGCTGTACCGCGAAATTTATCTGATGGTCGTGAAAGACGGTTTTTCCCAACCGGATTTGCTGCAAAGCGCCATGATCGGCATCGCCTGTTTCGCCACCTCGATTCTGGCGCAGCAAATTGCCAAGCGGCTGCGGGAAAGCTCGGAACTGGCCGGCAGGCAAGCCGCCGACCTGGCCAACCTGGAAGAGCTCAACCATCACATCATCCAGCGCATGCGCACCGGCATTCTGGTTGTAGACAGCAACAATCAGATCGTGCTGGTGAACGACGCTTGCTGGAAATTGTTTGGCATGCCCACGCTGGCAGATCACGATCAGCTGGAAAACATCTCACCGGAACTGGCACTGCAGCTTTCTCAATGGCGGCAGAATCCTTTTGCGCGCTCGCGCCCTTTCCGCGCTTTGTCAGGCCCGGAGGTGCAAGCGAATTTCACGCTGCTGGAAACCGGAGGCAGCCCTACAGCGCTGATCTTTATCGACGACAACACCCGCATGGCACAACAGGCGCAGCAGTTGAAGTTGGCGTCTCTCGGCGGCCTCACCGCCAGCATCGCGCATGAGATTCGTAATCCGCTCGGTGCCATCAGCCATGCCTCGCAGTTATTGCAGGAGTCGCCGCAGCTGGCCAAAGGCGATGTCCGCTTGGCGGAAATCATTCATCAGCATTGCGTGCGCATGAACAAGGTAATCGAGAACGTGCTGCAGCTGTCACGGCGCAAGCAAGTGGAACCCGAACTGTTCAACATGCAGGATTGGCTGGAGCACTTCATTGCCGACTTCAAGGCCACCCAAAACGAAACTGTCGAAATCGAATTCAAGATCACCCGCCCCGATCTTACCTTCCGCATCGATCCATCCCAGATCGGGCAGGTGCTTACCAACCTGTTCCAGAACGGTCTGCGTTACAGCGAGAAAAACACCGGTCGGCGTTATCTGCGGGTCGTGGCCGATTTCAGTATTCAGACAGAACAGCCTACACTGGATATTATCGATCGCGGCCCCGGCGTGCCCGAAGAGGCCCGCGACAAGATCTTTGAACCCTTTTATACCTCTGAAAAAAGCGGCACAGGTTTGGGGCTGTATATCGCACGGGAACTTTGCGAAGCCAATCAGGCACGGCTGGATTACATTCCCACCCGCAGCGGCAGCTGTTTCAGAATCACGTTTTCCCATCCAGCCAGAATAGTGACCATATAAAAAGTGACGATCTGACATGAGCACCTATAAAGCCCTCATCGTTGACGACGAACCGGATATTCGCGAACTGCTGGATCTCACCCTGTCCCGCATGGATATCGAGGTTTTCACCGCCGCTAACGTCGAATCCGCCCATGTCAGCCTGCAGCAGGAACGATTCGACCTGAGCATCACCGACATGAACTTGCCAGACGGCAGCGGCATCGAACTGGTGAAATACATTCAGGCCAACTATCCGCAGACGCCAGTGGCCGTGCTCACCGCGTATGGCAGCATGGAAACTGCAATCACCGCGCTGAAAGCCGGCGCGTTCGACTTCGTATCCAAGCCGGTGGAACTGCAGCGGCTGCGGGACCTGGTAAACACCGCGTTAAAACTGAAGGCTCAGAAAAAAGAAACCGTGGCGGAGACGCCGGAGACGCCGATCCTGGGTCTGTCTCCCGGCGTGAAGAAACTGCACGCGCAGATCGCCAAATTGGCTCGCAGCCAAGCGCCTGTGTATATCAGCGGCGAATCCGGTAGCGGTAAGGAACTGGTGGCCCGGGAAATTCATCGTCTGGGCCCCCGCGCCGATGGCCCCTTCGTGCCAGTGAACTGCGGTGCGATTCCTAGCGAATTGATGGAAAGCGAATTCTTCGGCCACAAGAAAGGTAGCTTCACCGGTGCTTACGAAGACAAAACCGGCCTGTTCCAAGCGGCACAGGGAGGCACCCTGTTTCTGGATGAAGTAGCGGATCTGCCCATGCAGATGCAGGTGAAATTGCTGCGCGCGATTCAGGAAAAAGCCGTGCGCCCGGTAGGCTCCCAGCGCGAGATAACCACCGACGTGCGCATCCTGTCCGCCACCCACAAGGATCTGACCAAGCTGGTGGAGCAAGGCGATTTTCGCCAGGACCTGTTCTACCGCATCAACGTAATTCAGGTGAGCGTACCGCCGCTGCGCGAACGCAAAGAAGACATCGCCTACCTGGCCCAACATTTTCTGCAGATGCTGGCCAACGACTGGCAAATGGATTTGCCACGTCTAAGTCCCAATGCACTGAAGTCGCTGGAGAACTATCAATTCCCCGGCAACGTGCGCGAACTGGAGAATATTCTGGAGCGAGCGGTCACCCTGTGTGACGACGAAGTGATTGCCCCAGAACACCTGCAACTACCCACCGATGGTGTGCCTGTGGCGCGGGTACAAACTGCCGTCGGCGATCGTAATCTGCC
>DATLII010000341.1:0-7516 GCA_035539495.1 Dongiaceae bacterium | reverse complement strand
GCAGCGGCGACGGCGGAACTACTTCGTCATCGTCACTGCTGCACGCAGCCAGAACAAATGGAACCAACAGAAGGAGCAACCAATAACGCATTACTTGTCAGCCACCAGCAGATTGTCGTGTTTGATTTTCAGGATCGGGCGGCTGGTTCCGTTGCCTTTGGCCGCACTTAGATCCATCGCTTTTTTGTAGGCGTCACGAGCCTTGGCGGCGTCGCCTAACTGCACGTAGATGTCGCCGCGCACTTCTTCATAGCTGTCGGCCTGGGCACCCGGCTGCACGCTGTCGAGCTGCTTCAGCGCCGCTTCACGATCACCTTTGGCTGCCAGCACGCGCGCCAGACGCAGGTTAGCCACCAGACGCAGCGCATCGCTCTTGGCGTTTTCATTAGCCCATTTCAATTCGGTCAAGGCTTCATCCAGCTTTTCGGTTTGTACCTTTTCCCGCGCCAGCAACAGAGCAGCAAACACCGCATATTCAGTCTTGGCGAAATCCTCTTTCAACTGGGTAGCCAGGTGATTGAAGGTGGCCAGGTGGCCTTCCAGCTCGGCGGTTTTCTTTTCCATGCGATCCTGCTGCACCAGCGTGGCAGACTCTTGCAGTTCGGTGTACAGCGCGGCAGCGGATTCGCCATTGGCGCGATTGTTCTGATGGAACAGCTGCCAACCAAACACCGCCACGATCGCCACCGTGATACCGATCAGAACGCTGTTGCCGTTGGTTTTCCACCACTTCTTGATCGCTTCTACTTGTTGTTCTTCGGTTGTGTAAACGTCCACGGAATTACTCCTGAGCTGCAAGGATTTGCGCAAAAAAGGTGTGAAGTTGAGTCTGGGGCACGGTAATTTGTTCCCGCGCCTCGCGCAGGAATTTGATGCTGACCTGACCGCTGCTGATTTCGGACTCGCCCAGGATCAGGGCGAAGCGGGCGCCGATGTCATCGGCTTTTTTCAACTGCTTCTTGAACTTGCCGCCACCGCAGTGGCACTGCACTTTCAGTGAAGGTGCCTGGTCGCGCACGGATTCAGCCAGCAACAGCGCGGCAGACGCGTCTTCCGACACCACATAACAATCGGGCGCCGGCGTCAGGTGTTGCACCACACCAGCGGCATCCAGCAGCAGCACCAGCCGCTCCATGCCCATCGCGAACCCGACCGCAGGCGTAGACTTGCCACCAAGTTGCTCCACCAGACCGTCATAACGGCCACCAGCACAGACTGTGCCCTGGGCACCCAGCGCGGTGGTCACCCACTCAAATACGGTTTTGCAGTAATAATCCAGGCCACGCACCAAACGCGGATTGATTTCGAAGGCAACGCCCGCCGCTGTCAGCATGGACTTCAGTTGCTCGAAGTGGTCGCGGGATTCTGCATCCAGAAAATCCAGCAAACTGGGCGCATCTTTCAGCACAGCCTGAGTACCAGAATCTTTGCTATCCAGCACCCGCAGCGGGTTGGATTCCAGCCGGCGCTGACTGTCCTCGTCCAGTTGATCGCGGTGTTGTTGCAGGAACACCACCAGCGCGGCACGGAATTCGGCTCGCGCGGCATTGGAGCCCAGGCTGTTCAACTGCAGGGTCACCTTGTCGGCGATACCCAAATCCCGCCACAACCGGGCAGTCAGAATAATCAGTTCGGCATCGATATCCGGCGTGCCCATGCCGAACGTTTCCACCCCAATCTGGTGGAACTGGCGATAGCGGCCTTTCTGCGGCTTTTCATAGCGGAACATGGGGCCGGTGTACCACAGCCGCTGCACCTGGTTGTACAGCAGACCATGCTCCTCACCCGCCCGCACACAACTGGCGGTGCCTTCGGGGCGCAGGGTCAGGCTTTCGCCGTTACGATCATTGAAGGTGTACATTTCCTTTTCGACGATGTCGGTGACTTCGCCGATGGAACGCTTGAACAGATCGGTGTATTCAACGATGGGCAGACGGATTTCGCCATAACCATACTGGCTCAGGAGATGGCGCACGCGGCTCTCCAGAAACTGCCAGACGGTGGAATCCTGCGGCAGGATGTCGTTCATGCCGCGAATGGCTTTGATGCGCTGGGTCAAGCTGGGGTCCTTAGCAGGCTGTTACGGGCGTTGCCTTCCGGCGAGGCGCCCGATTATAAGCCAGATCAGACGCCCAGTGTTATCTTTGGCCGGAGCTTTTCAGGGGCTGCTTCGGGGTTGGCTTCCACCTCGGCGACCCGAGCACGAATCACCCGTTCCAGCTCGTCCACCAGGTCCTCAGGGGACACCTTGTGGCTAGGCTTGCCGTCCCGGTAAATCAGATTGGCCGGAGTGCCGCCGGTGAGACCCACATGCACTTCCTTGGCTTCACCCGGACCATTGACGATGCAGCCGATAATCGCCACATCCAGCGGCATCTTCACATCTTCCAGCCGGGCTTCCAGCGCATTCACTGTGGAAATCACATCGAAGTTCTGCCGAGAGCAGCTGGGGCAGGCGATCAGGTTGATACCTTTGGTGCGTAGGCCCAGGCTTTTCAGAATGTCGAAACCGACCTTCACTTCTTCCACCGGATCTGCGGCCAGCGAAATACGCAGCGTGTCGCCGATACCTTCCAGCAGCAGACCACCCAGGGCGATGGAGGATTTCACCGTGCCGGAACGCAGCGCACCCGCCTCGGTCACCCCCAGGTGCAGGGGATTGTCGATCTGAGCCGCAATCAGCCGGTAGGCCGCCATCGTCATGAACACGTTGGAGGCTTTCAGACTCAATTTGAAATTGTGGAAGTTCATGCGGTCGAGGATATCGACATGGCGCATAGCGGATTCCACCAGCGCTTCCGGCGTCGGTTCGCCGTATTTTTTCTGCAGGTCTTTTTCCAGGGAGCCGGCATTCACGCCTATCCGGAGCGGGATGCCTTTTTCCACCGCCGCATCCACCACCGCGCGGATACGATCCTCGCGGCCGATGTTGCCCGGGTTGATGCGCAGACAGTCGACGCCTTTCTCGGCCACAGCCAGCGCGATCTTGTAATCGAAATGGATGTCAGCCACCAGCGGCACATTCACCCGCTTCTTGATTTCACCAAACGCATCCGCCGCTTCCATCGAAGGCACCGACACCCGCACGATATCCACGCCCGCATCTTCCGCACGCCGAATTTGCGCCACGGTGGCTTCAACATCGCAGGTCTCGGTGTTGGTCATGGTCTGCACGGTGATGGGAGCATCCCCGCCCACCGGCACCTTTCCAACCATGATCTGACGGGACTTGCGACGCTTGATGGGGGATTCGCAATGCATGTTGGCGCTCCTGCCAATAACGAATGGATTGGGATCAGTCGGCCCCGCCCAGCGTCAGGCGGATTACTTTGCGGCTGGGAGTGGTGGAGAACGCCACTGGCTGTCCATTGAAGGTGACGGCGACCACATCCCCATTGCCAAGCTTGACGCTAAGGGGGATTGCCACGCTAAGAGTAACATCATCACCTGCCCGTTTGAGGGCCGAAAACGCCATTTTGCCGCGAGCATCACGCACTTCTACCCAACAGTCACCGCTGAAAGCCAGTTTGAGCAAACCACGGCCAGGCTCGGGGGTCACCGCTGGTGTTTCCGTGGCCACGGGTGTTTCCGGAGTGGCCACAGGAGCGGCCGTATCGGCTGCCGGCGGGGGCACCGCCACGATGGGTGGGGCCTCGCTGGTGGTGAGTGCTGGCATGGAATCAGCGGTGGTCGTACTCGGAATTGCGGGGCTGGTGGATTCGGTCGCCGCCGGTGCGGAGATTGAGGCCTCCGGTGTCACCAGGGCCATGCCAGCGTCAGTATTGGCAGCTGTACCAGCCGCTTCAGGATCTGCAACCTTGTCGTCCAGATCGCCGGCATCAGCACTGGCCAGCGCAGCCGGATCCGTCACGATCGCCATAGGCGGTTCAGTGCGTTCCGGCTCCCCCGGCATCAGCCAGAGCACCAGCGCCAGCAGCCCAGCCACCAGTAAAGCAATGAAACCGTATTTCAGGCTGTGGCGTGGCTCGCGGATTTTCGGCGGCGCTACGGGCTCTACCACCACCGGTTTGTCGCGCTCAGTCAGCGCTTCATAACCGCGAATCAGATCGTCGCTCGAAATGCCCAGCACCCGCGCATAACTGCGCAAGTAGCCTTTGACGAAGGTAGCGTTGGGCAAGGTGCGGTAATTGTCCGCTTCCAGTGCCCGCACCACACCGGGCGACAGGTTCAGTTGCTCCGCCACCGCGGCGATTTCCAGCTTGCGTTCCTTGCGTACCGTTTGCAGCCTTTCACCCGGCGAAATTGCCGGGCCCCTGCCGTGCTCCGGCGGGGAAGAATGGGACACTGGATGGCCAGGCGACGCTGTCATGACTGGAGTGATGCCTTATATGCCTGATATTCCGGGGAGCCAGGGAACATGTTGCGCAATTGCAACTCGTAACTGGCCAGTTTGTTTTTGTCACCGAGTACCCGTTGCAGACGGATGCCGAGCCACAACTGCCGAGGGCTGGGTTTAGACAGTTTCTCGTAGCGGCTAAGATAGTCCAGCGATAGCGCATTATCGCCCTGATTGAATTTGATCTCGGCAACTTCCAGGATCGACACCGGCAGGCTGTTGTTCAGCTTCAATGCGCGGTTGAACGATTCCAGCGCTTTTTCGACATTGCCTGTCTTTAGATAGCACAGACCCAAATTTTCGAACGCAGCAAAACGCTTGTCGTAACGGTAGTCCTTGGTAACCCGCTCCAACTGTTCAATGGCTTTCTCGTATTCGCCGCGCGAAAACAGGTAAGCCGCATAGTTATTGCGGGCCTGGGAGAATTCGGGATCCTTCGACAACGCCCTCTTGAAAAATTTTTCGGTCTGGGCGTGATCACCTTCCTTCTGGAAAAACAGCGCCACCGCGTTATTCACAGCAGGATCGTCCGGGCTGAGTTCAACCGCCCGCATCAATGTGCGATGGGCATTGTCCATCTGGTTGCGCTGCATATAGGTCATGCCCGCTTCCACGTAGGCCCGAGTGGCCTTCTCCGGATTTTTGTTCTGTTCCAGACGGCTGTCGCTTTCCGTGACGCAACCAGCCAGCACCAACGCCAAGCCGACGGCTATCAGCAGCCGTGTCATCGATTCAAACCTTGCCGGAATGCTGTTCGCCATAACCTCACCTGGTTGACGCGCCCGCGTCACTGAGCGGAATCTTTTTGTTGTTATGCTGCCGAGCCTGGTCCTTCGCCTGCACCTTGGCCTGCCACTGTTCCGCACGACGGGTACGATCCTGCACCTGCCCTACCAACTGACCACAGGCAGCATCGATATCCTCGCCGCGGGTGGTGCGCACAGTAGTTACAAAGCCCGCCTGCTGCAGTTTTTCCTGGAACGCGCGAATGCGCAGACCGTTGGGCCGCTTGTAGCCAGAACTGGGGAACGGGTTGAAAGGAATCAGGTTGATTTTGGACGGCACGTCCTTCAGCAACTGGATCAGTTGCTCGGCGTGCTCGAATTTATCGTTGACGCCATCGAGCAGCACATATTCCATGGTGACGCGGCGGCTGTCATTGAATTTGGTCACGTATTCTTTGCAGGCGGCGATCAGTTGCGCCAGCGGATATTTCTTGTTGACCGGCACCAGCTCGTTGCGCAACTCGTCATTGGGCGCATGCAGCGACACCGCCAGAGCCACGTCGATACGGTCATACAGCTCGTACATTTTCGGCACGATGCCGGAGGTGCTCAGGGTTACCCGTTTCTTCGCCACACCGTAACCGAGATCATCTTTCATGATCTCCATGGCGGTGATGACGTTGTCGAAATTCAGCAGCGGTTCGCCCATGCCCATCATCACCACGTTGGTGATGTGACGGTGGCCGCGATTATCCGGCACGCCGAACGAACGGTGCGCCAACCAGACCTGGCCGACGATTTCATCCACCGACAGATCACGCTGAAAGCCCTGCTTGCCGGTGGAGCAGAAACTGCAATCCAGCGCACAACCCACCTGGGATGACACACACAGGGTGCCACGCTCTCCATCGGGAATGAACACGGTCTCGACGCAGTTACCGTTATCCAGACGCACCACCCATTTACGGGTGCCGTCCTCGGAGAAAGATTGCAGTTCGATTTCCGGCGCGCGGATCTCGGCCACGTCCGCCAGGCGGGTACGCAGAGCCTTGCCCAGGTTGGACATGGCTTCGAAATCATTCACCCCAAAGAAGTGAATCCATTTCATGACTTGGTGAGCACGGAATTTCTTCTCACCAATCGCTTCGAAAAACGCCTCCATCTGCGGGCGATTGAGGGCCAGCAAGTTGGTCTTTACGGCGGTTGGAAGGGTCATAAAACGGCACCTGTTTTGTCGCAAATGGAGCCAAAATGGCTCCATTTAACCGGAAGTCTAGCTCAGATCGGCGCTCAGCGAGTGCGCGGGCACAGCTCGCTTTCCGCGAAGAAGTATGCGATTTCGCGGGCAGCGGAAGTGGGGGAATCGGAACCGTGTACTGCGTTGGCATCAATGGACTGAGCGAAGTCAGCGCGGATGGTTCCTGCGGCGGCTTCCTTGGGGTTGGTGGCGCCCATCAGCTCGCGATTCAGAGCCACTGCGTTTTCACCTTCCAGTACTTGCACCAGCACAGGGCCGGAAGTCATGAACGCAACCAGATCCTTATAAAAAGGACGCGCTTTGTGCTCAGCGTAGAAACCGCCAGCAGCCTGCTCGGACAAATGGACCATTTTGGCCGCTACAACACGCAGGCCAGCCTTCTCAAAACGGGTCAAAATTTCGCCAACTACGTTCTTGGCTACTGCATCGGGTTTGATGATCGAAAAGGTGCGCTCAACGGCCATGTGATTCTCCAGGAGTTTGAAAATTAAGGGGATTATAAGGCTGACTGCAGCAGGCTTTGGGCCACCCGGCCGCGTGGAAGCGGCGATTATACGCAGGTTTACCGGAATTGAACACGGCGCCCCTTATCCTCTGTAAGGCTCTGCTCAGGAAGCGCTACGCAGGCGCCGCACCGTCTGCTGCACGGCATCCAGGGCAAAATCAATGTCTTCATCCCGGGTAAAACGGCCCAGGGAAAAGCGGATCGAGGCCAACGCCAGATCGTCTGACACACCCAGCGCCTTAATCACATAGGACGGAGCCACGGTAGCGGAGTTGCAGGCACTACCCGAGGAAACCGCCAGATCCTTCAGCGCCATCAGCAGAGTCTCGCCGTCCAGCCCTTCAAAAGACAGGTTCAGAATGCCGGGCACCCGCTGCTCGCTACCACCCTCTATAGAGCCACCATTCACATGCACACCGCCCAGGTCCTGCAGGCCTTGCCGCAGATGTTCCCGCAGCTTTAGCAGACGGGGTGCTTCTTGCTGCATTTCCTGACGGGCCAGTTCGAATGCCTCTCCCATGCCGACAGCCTGATGGGTGGGCAGAGTACCGGAACGCATGCCGCGCTCATGACCACCGCCGTGAATCTGGGGCGCGATCCGTACCTGAGGCTGACGACGCACGAACAAGGCGCCCATGCCTTTGGGCCCGTAGACCTTGTGGGCCGACAGC
>DATLII010000340.1:0-16269 GCA_035539495.1 Dongiaceae bacterium | reverse complement strand
TATTTTTCGAATATGCTGATGTCAATGCTCAATCTATCTTTGGCTGTGTTTGAGCTCGCACTTACCATGGATGGGAGAAAAAGAGATGGCAAAAATCAGATATCGGCATGCCGCTGTTTTTATTGTTCTTCCTTTGGCTTTGCTCCATTTTTCGCGGGCAGAAGCAGAGGATGATACTGCTTCATATGTCAAAGCTCCTGGCGAAAAAACCACAGTCAAAACCGAAATTCTGGAAGCAGGTGCCAAGATATTACAGGATAGGGAACCACTGGAAGCAGCAACAGCCTATCTGGACGGATTTCATTTCTACAACGGCGATGCGGATGGCCAAATGGAGGCGCATCACTACATTACCGTTCTAAATGAGGATGTGATGCAGGCCGTCATTTATGACGGTAATACGAAAAGCGCAAAACTGATGGGGGTCGAGTACATAATCAGTGAGCGTCTGTTCAATAAGCTGGATCCTGAAGAGAAAAAGCTCTGGCATAGTCACCACTACGAAGTGAAATCCGGCGCGTTGGTGGCGCCAGGCCTCCCAGGTATTGCCGAAAAGGAATTGATGGAAAAGATCATATCGACTTACGGAAAAACCTGGCACACCTGGCATACAGATCGCGACAAAGATTTACCCCTTGGTATTCCCGCTTTGATGATGGGTTTCACCGCTGATGGCCAACTTGATCCAAAACTGGTGAAGGACAGGGATAAGCGATTTGATATCGATACCGACGCCATTAAAAAGCAGCGAGCATCCCTTCCCGATCCGAACATCGATCCGCTGGCCAATGCGTGGGAAAAGGGTGACGTCATTCAGCTGCAAAGAACGCGAGGTGTTGGCGAGCATTCCCATGGCTTGAGCAATACCAAGAGTGTGCCGGAGGACTCGGCATCGGAACTGACTAAGTCGGGGGAAGATGACAGGGCCAAATAGCCAGCGCCGGGAGATTGCCGAGATCCATGGTTTTGCCATTTATGGCTTAAGTTATGGCTTAAGCAAAATCTTTATAGCGCCGTCCTGCTTTTTCTGAAAAATTTCGTATGCTTTCGGTGCATCCGCCAACGCCATCGTATGGGTCGCGAGATCAAGTACGCCAAGTGGATCTGTCTCGTCCAGGACATATGGCATAATTGCATCGATCCAGCGTTTAACATTGGCTTGTCCCATGCGGATTTGGATTTGCTTGTCGAACATTTTCATCATGGGCAATGGATCTACCGCGCCGCCATACACCCCGATGATAGACAGTGTACCGCCCCGCCGCACAGCATCGATTGCCACCATCAGTGCGGCAAGGCGGTCAATGCCGGCCTTTTTAATCAGGGGCTCAGCAATAGCGTTAGGTAACCACCCCGTCATTTGCTGGGTAATTTTGGCTACCGGCGCGCCGTGCGCTTCCATCCCTACGGCGTCGATCACTGAATCGGGGCCGCGGCCGTTGGTAAGATCACGCAGCGCTTCGGCAATGTCGTCATACTGATTCAGATCCAGTACTTCGATGTCGTGCCGACGCGCCATTTCCAATCGCTCGGCAACGAGATCAACCGCAATTACCCTGGCACCACGCTTACGAGCAATACGCGCGCTCATTTGCCCAATGGGCCCAAGGCCGATGACTGCCACGGTGCCGCCTTGGGGAATATTGGCATACTCTACAGCCTGCCACGCCGTGGGTAATACATCGGACAAATAGATGAAATTCGCGTCTGGCGGTCCTTCAGGCACTTTGATCGGTCCGTAATGTGCCTGTGGCACGCGCAGGTACTCGGCCTGCCCGCCGGGCACCTGGCCGTACAATTTGGTATAACCAAATAGTGCGGCTCCGGTGCCTTGTTCACGGACTTGCGTGGTTTCGCATTGGGTTTGCAAACCCAAGTTGCACATGAAGCAATGACCACAACTGATGTTGAATGGAATTACTACACGGTCGCCTGGCTTGATATGGGTGACACCGGAACCGACTTCCTCAACGATACCCATGGGTTCGTGCCCCAGGACATCGCCTGGCGTCAGAAAAGGACCAAGCACTTCGTACAAATGAAGATCGGAACCACAAATGGCCGTTGTCGTAATACGTACAATCGCATCGGTGCTTTGTTGAATGATCGGGTCTGGAACAGTATCAACCCGCACATCCCGCTTTCCGTGCCAAGCTACCGCTTTCATGGTTATCTCCCTCAGGCTTATTCTTTGGGTAATGTCGCTAGAATCCAGGCGCGATGGCGGCGTTCATCTTCCAAGTGGCCGGCGAGCAGCGTCCCTAGCTGATCCAGATCAGAAAATTTCTTCAGCGCCTGCTCGTATTTGAGATTGGTCACATCCTCGTTCAGCTTCATGGCCTTCAGGATGGTGATGTCGTCGCCTACAAGATCGGCAATGACGACCTTACCTTGCGTCAGTATCTTTTTCAGATCGGCACCATCAGCGGGGCTTCCGCCCAGCTCTCTAACGGCAGTTGTCAGGTTTGTTATATGTCGACGGTGGTCCTTCAAGAACTCATTGAGCTTGGCTTTATATGTGCTGCTTTCAAGCCGCTTGATAGCGCTCTCATAAGCAGCGACTGCGTCATAATCCAGTTCAATCAGGTTGTTCAGCTCTGCTATTGCATCCTTGTATTTGGAGTTAATAGTCGCTTCCATGGTGTTTCTCCTCGTCCGTTATTAGCCAAGTTCAAAATTGAACTCGGGCGTCCGTTTTGCCCTTAATATGAACAAGCATGTATAGCACATAAGGCAAACCGTCAGTGTTTGAGTTTGCTTTTCAACTTTTGCTTCAGTGTCTGTAATGTTCCACCCAAGGCGTGGGTGTCCAGCGAGCTTTCGCGTATGCGCGGAAACATTTCCTTTTCTTCTTCTTTTACATGGTGTTCGACGTACTCTTTCAATACGATTGTCAGTGCTTCAAGGACGCGGGATGCTGTTCTTTCGGCTTTAATGCGGGCGATAAGCCATTTGAGCGTGGAATGCTCCACCAGCGCTTCATCCAACTGCTTTTGGTCCTTTTTCAACTTTAGCGCTTCTCGTACTGCTGGATAGAAGGCTGTTTCCTCCACGGTTGCATGCACGGTTAGTTCTTCGCAGATCATCTGGGCCAGCAGTAATTTGCGCTCATCTTTGCGGGCTGATTCGAATTGGGCGAATAGATCTTCTACCGTGCGATGGTCTTCCTTGAGAAGAGTCAGTGCATCTTTCGGCGCAGTTTGCTCACCGGTCGCGGCGCTTGATCGACGCTGGCCAGCACTGGGTCGGCTTTTGGTTGTGGTTTTCGATAAAGTGGGCATGGCGCGTCCTTTGTTATAGAAATAGTTGACTTAAAGTTGTCGAAAGTAGAAGCCGAAAAATATCTTTGCAGAATTGCTTAGTTTTGCCGTGTTACCGAATGCGGCGCTGGCAATCCCTTTTGATCTGGGCGATGGAGGGATTTCATCACCACGGGATACAAAAACCTGACGAGCAGTGCTGGCAAGGATACCGATTTGAGCAGGCGCGACCCGATCAACAGCACCAGCGATTCCAGCAAGAGCCGAATGATAAAAAGCCGGTGTTCTAACAGGAACCGCATAGTAGTACTACTTGGAAACCCATTATGACCATCGCGCTCTGGTTCGATTCGACGCTCAATTTCCTGCCGATGCAACTGCAATTCCCGACGTAACTTGAGCTGTTTTGCAGACACCAAGCCTCGATTAGAGGAAGGATCTACGTCATCGATAGCCATGGTCTCTCTCCATAAATAGCGGCCATTTACAATTGGCGCTTAATCAACGCGATATCCGCTGCAATCTCTTCTCGAGTGGTTGCGAACGCGCGGTTACTTTGCGCTAGCAAAACCCGAAACCGTTGAAAAGCGATAAAAAGGCCCACTCCAAACAACGCGACCAGCGTAATCAGTGCGGGTAACTGCAATTCAGTATTCCAGGTCACTGCGAGCACCAGAACACCACCAAACAGCATCACGCACAGCAGGCAGGCGTAACCGAGAAACAGCACGAGCAGCATGCTTGTCAGGCGCTTTTTCTCTTCCGCCCATTCCACTCGTGCTAATTGGATATGTAAGGCACTTTGGGCAATCAAAGGGCGGCCAGCTGAACGCAAAAGACGTACAACATCCATCAGGCTGATGTTGGAAGCTTCAGGCGTCTGCGAATGATCTTCGAACGACGTTTCACTCATGTCTATGCGTCTCAGCTGGCAGCGTGACAATGATAAAAGATCGGCGCTATTAACTACGACGTGATAGCGCGAAACCCACTAAGAGTCCCGCCAGCGCGCCGACACCGACCGCTTGCCAGGGTTGCTCATGAACATACCTTTCAGTTGCTGCGGCACCTTTTCGCGCTTGCTCGGTAACCTGATCGGAAACTTGGCTGCTCACTTCTTTCAGCGATTCCTGTGCGCCGGCGAAGCGTTCAAACAATTTGTCCTTTATCTGAATCAACTCTTCGCTGCTGTACGAAGCCGCGCCTTTGAGCATTTCTTCAATGTCACTTTTCAGGTTGTTCAGTTCGCCGGACAGATCCTGCAAGCTGGGTGGCTTTTGACCGGATTTCTGTGTGCCGGAAACCTTTTGCGAGGGTTCCTGCGAGCTGGAGGTTTTAGCTGGCCCAGCTAGAGAACCGGACACGGGCGCTTGGGAAATTGGGTTCTTCCGCGCTTGTGTATTTTGGTCAGAGGTGGGTTTCTGAGTTTGGGAAGGATTTTCCTTGGCAGTAGTCTCGATATTCATGATGAAGCATTCCTTTAGGATTTATGTAGGATTTCGATTCGCGTTTCGCATGTGGAGCTCGACGATATCAAGATAGCTAGAGCAAGCGTTGTGCCAGCGACGAATTTCCCGCATTTAACGGCAATTTGAGCGTAATGAAAGCGGTTAGAGCACATTATCAAGCGGGGCAGGGAGGAGAAAGTTACAGTGTTCGCGGTAAAAGCTACTGCAATTATCCCGCAACGAGCTTGAATTATGGCGCGAATCGATAGCAGCCAAGCGAATGTTGCTTCACGATGGCAGAGAATTCGTAAAAACGCGCACCGTCTGTTACTGGCATGAGCGTTGCTCGAATTTCCACGATGTTGGTTGAATGCAGTCTAACCACTTCATCTATCTCACTATCAACAGCAATCGTTAATTTTCAAGGAGAGCATGTTATGGAACGCAAACAGGTCAAAGAGCTGATGGAGAAGGAACTGGAGCTGATCAGTCCGGATGCCACCCTGCAGGAAGCAGCAAAGAAAATGAAAGACTGCAATTGCGGATTTTTGCCGGTGGGTACCAACAATACGCCAGAGGGTATCATCACCGATCGCGACATCGTGATTCGCGCCGTTGCGGAAAGTAAGGATACGACCAGTGAAACAGTTCGCAACTTCATGACGGATGAAATTCGTTCTTGCAAAGACACAGACACACTGGAAGACGCCGCAAGTGTCATGAGCAAAAACAATATAAGCCGTCTAGTTGTGAAGGACAGTAAAGGCAACATTTGCGGTGTTCTGACGTTTGGACGACTCATCCGGTCCAATGACGACAAGCGTGAAACCAGCGCAGTTGTTCAGAAAGCCACAGGAAAAGCCGCTTAAAACTTCACAGCTACGTTAGACAACACAATAAGCTCCGATTGGGCGCCTATGTCAGGATGGCCGCCGGATCAATCTCAAACAGAACAAGAGGCATTTGTATGAAAGCGGTTGTTTTTCGCGGCATTGGTGACGTCCCGACAGACGCCACCATTCGCATTATCTCGTCCGCCATCTGTGGCACAGATTTGCATATGGCGTAGTACTAGCCCTTTGCCTGAAATGTCGCGCTTAGGTTTCCTGTTGTTCGTTCTGACAGCAATGCTCAAGATAGATACGGTCTATTGAGACATCGGAATCAGTGTGCTCGATACGGGGGTCAGGGGAATCGCAACTGGCGAAGTGAGTGGACTTGCGGAAGCTTTCCCGATTCAGAATCACTTCGCGACCTGCCTGCATGAGCACGGCTAAGCCATCGTATTTTATAAAAACATGAAAATTGACGTGATTGCTTAACGCGACCAGATAGCGTCCCAGATAGTCCGGTTTGCCTGGGTAATTTCCGAATACTTCCGGCGTGATTGTTCCTGAATCGAAAGCCTGTGAATTTCCCACTCTAAATTGCAATGGGTGATTCGGGTTGGAGCCTCGACTTTCTGAAATTTCAAAGCCTGTAATTTCAGAAAGATAATTCGCGATTTCATAACCGATCTTATCGAAGGTGGCCAAATGTTCCATAAAAGTCTCCTTTTCTTTCCGGAACAAAGTGGGATTCGGGGTGGTTAACAGGCGCTCGTTCAGCGTCAGCGCCGACAGCAGTGAAAGAATAGTACAACTGGGGTTAGACGGGCTAGAGCTAGAGGTGTGTTGCGCAATTGTTATGCAATTCTGACCTTTGTCAGTCCTGCATACGATGAATCATTATTCCTCCCACTCCACTCGATTGCGTCCTTTCTCTTTGGCCCGGTAGAGCAACACGTCAGCCCGCTTAAGCAGGGATTCTGTGGAATCCTCAGGCCCCGGCGTCAGACTCACCACCCCAATGCTGACAGTAATGTGTACCTTCCGCGTATCATCCGAAATGACGGTCTTGCGCAGGCCTTCGCAGATCGCCGTGGCGATATGACGGGCGCCGTCTTCATGGGTATTGGGCAATAGCACCACAAATTCTTCGCCGCCATAACGTGCTGCCACGTCGGGCGGGCGGCGGGTCTGGGCGCGGATGACGTGTGCTGCCTGTATCAGGCAGAGATCGCCAAAGGGATGCCCATAGCTGTCGTTGATTTGCTTGAAGTGATCGATGTCCAGAAGCAGCAGTGACAGTGATGTTTTTTCGCGAAATGCCCGCTTGAATTCCAGTTCGAACGCTTCATTGAAATAGCGGCGGTTGCGCAGGCCTGTGAGCGCATCGGTGTTGCTGGCTTCCTGCAATTGTACGTTGGCCTGCTCCAGTGCCTCGGTGCGTTCCCGCACCATACGATCTAGATTCTCGTTGACCTGTTGTTGCGATGCTATCAGTTCCGCCTGGGCATTCTCGCGCAGTTGGCGATCCATGTTCATGCGATGGGAAAGGGCAAACGAAAACAGCAGCGTCATCGCGATGATGCCGGTCTGCATGGCGTTTTCTGTTAACCAGGTGCTGGGCAGTAGCCCCAGTTTTTCCAGCAGGGTAACCACCACGCCCAATGCCGCTGCCAGCATCGCCAGCAGTATATAGCGTGCCGGGGGATAGCCATCGAGGAAGCGGCGCACGTGCGCCGCCACATTAGTCGCAAGGGTTGCCAGCACCAATATGACCATGGCCCGAATCAGCACCGGGTAAGGCAGCACGAACGACAACGCTGCCTGGAACATTCCCAGGTACACCACCACGCGCAGCGCCAGCGCCAACCGAGGGCGAGCCGTTTTCATCTGCAGCACTTCATGGGTGAACAGACTGGTAAACATGGCGCAGCCTGCCATGGACAACAGCAGGATCTTGTCATTGATGCCGATGCTGATGTCTCCCAGCAACACTGTCGGCACGCCGTGGATCGATGCGAATGTGCCCGTCAGACTCAGGTTGACAAGGGCGTACCATAAGAACGCGCTTTCCCGCACCTGCAGAAATATCAGCAGGTGATACAGGCAGATGGACAGTACCAGACCATACAGCAGGCCGTAGCCGATCGAGCGCACATGGTCCTGTTCGACAAACGTCGTTTTCTCCCAGAGTGTCAGTGGAATCTGTACCGCTGACGTGGATTGCACGCGCAGCAGTAGGCGTACCTCGCTTTGTGCGGGGACATGCAATGGCACTAGAAAATGGGAATGACGCACGGGGCGGGAGGTGAGCGGCAGTGTGTCGCCCAGGGCAAGCTGTTGCGGCGGTTCGTGGCCTGAGGTGATGGTCACGTCCAGGTGATCCAGAAACGGCACGCGGTTTTCCAGCATCAGATTGATGGGCTGTGCCCCGGTATTGTGGACCGTAAACCGGATCCAGTAGGCGGCGGATGAAAAACCGAAATTAAGCGTGTCAGCGGTGGATGCCTGCCAGCCCGGCCGGTCGTTCGCGTTTTCCGCGGTTAGTTCCCCGCCCGGGTCCACCAGGAATTCCACACCTTGGCCGATCTCCTGCTCTGTGAATGAATCGTTCACGTCGATGCTCAGCGCCTGCGCTTGATGGCCGACGGTCAGAAGCAGGATCAATGTTGCGAGGCGAAACAGGAGCATGGGTGCCGGTCACGATTTTGTAATGGTTGTACTGCTCAGTGTAGACGTTGAGCGCAGCGGAGGGTCGATCCCCAGGCCGATAAACCGCCTGAATGTTGGCTTTGTTCGGACAATAAATTGGTTTCCAGAGTCATCGTTGAGGTTCAGCTGCACTTGATACCCTCGCCTCAGTCGCGCTTTTAACAACAAGAGGGGACAAATCAAGTGAAAAGGACATCCAAAATAGTAGTTGTAGCATCGCTGTTGGGCTTTCTGATGGGGTGCGGGGCGTATCTCATGCCGCGCTGGATCATGGATCTGGGAGGCTGGAAGTTTCAAAGTGTGGCGTTTGCTGCGGAGGACAACGAATCACTGTTTCGGGCCTACAGTTCGGGCGGCGAGACCGTTGAGATCGAACAATTCGATTTGCAGGGTGCGCTGATTCAGACCTACTCCATCCCCTATCCTTTTTCCTTCTTCAGTATGAGTGATGTGGTGCAGGCGCCGGGCAATGCGTTCTACTTGCCGGTTGAGGACTTTGACCGCGTGCTGTATAGCGATCCGGATAGCCAGACGTCGTGGGTGGGCGTCACCACGGATCTTCCCGCCGAGCAAATACCCTCAATACGTCATGGGCTGGTTAACGATGAAGGTGATCTTGTTTTTATCGGCATGATGCAACGCGAGGCCGGCTCGGATCCGCTTCGGGAATGGGGAGTGGGAAGAATTGGCCGCGATGGCCATTTGAAGTCTTTCAACATTGTGGCGGGCACGTTGGACGTATTTACCCTGTATAAAAATGATAAGGGAGGCTTTGATGCGATTGGCTTGTTGCCGATGCAGGAAGATGGCCTTCGGCCGCAGGTTTTTTTGGAGTTTGACGTTCACGGTGACTTGGTGCGGCGCACAGAATCGCGAAGCAACGTGCAAATTTTTGGATATGCCAAACACCGCTGGCTTGGTCAGGCCGATGGCGTGATGGGCGTGTTTGATAATAAAGGTGAACGTTTGCACCAAGTCGATTTTCAACAGGCCGGTGGATTTCAAACTATTGATGTCGAGAGCGGCTTTTATACGCTGGGAACTTCTGGCGGCACCGAATTCGACGGCATATTTTTTGGAGGTGCGCCAGTGGTTTGTTTTCACAATGCGCAGTATGTTCGCCAATGGTGCAATACATTGCAGGAGCTTTCGTCATACCTATTCAGCAACATTCAGCTTCACGTGGATGCAACGGGACGGTTATTGCTGTCGTTTGGGTTGGAACGGAGTCGGTTGATAAGTGCTGGTGTGGACATTCAATCGTTTTTGAATGGAGTGTACGGCGATCTTGAAATTCGAGGTGAAGAGCGTCGAGAGCTTCAGCATTTCGTGTTTGATACAAAAGGAAAACGGGTTCTGCAAGCGCGGGCCGAGCCTTATTTCCATCAAGGCGCGGCGTCTATTTGTTTCCTGGATCTGTGTGTCGCCAAGGAAAAGGTCCACCCAGGATTTGGCGGCTTCAGCGATTCACTGTTGCTGCCGGGCGGCCGGATTTATTCCTTTGCATCCTTCTGGAATGGAGAGCCGGGTGGCGACAGTTATCAGGAGCAGTTGCTGTATTGGGGGCCTTGAGCACCATGATGCGCTGGACTCGGAAAAGAATTACTTCCGAGTCCAGCACGTTGACATTCCTGCAGCCCGGCGTTAGATTTCTTGCCCAGCAATGGCCCCCAAATAGGGAATTCGGTGCGAATCCGAAGCTGTCCTCGCAACTGTAAGCACGGAGCGAGTTTCCAATATGCCACTGTTGTCATCCTCTCGGATGCAGCGGGAAGGCGGAAACGAGCCTTGATGTGTAAGCCAGGAGACCTGCCGTTGCGATCCGTTACTGTGCCACTGGGCGAGGGTGTCTTGGTGGACGGCAATTTCCGTTGCAGTAGCGTAAACGTTCCTATGTTTGTGTCGCTGTAACGGGAGACTTCTCTGCCACTCGTCTAATACTCTCACAACAAAAATAACCTGATTCCGCTGGTGCTTTTTGCATTGGCAGGCATCATCGCGAGTGCTTATCGGTTTCCCCCGCAGCCAATTTGTTGTGGGGTTGTTTGAATGCGTCTTTTCAATTGGAAATTTACCGTTATTTCATCTGTGCTGCTGTCTTCAGTGGCGCAGGCTGCTAATGATCTGCCGTTGTTGGGAGAGGTCGTTGTACAGGACTCACCCGAGAACGTGAGTTCGCTGAGCGAAACCAACAGCACGGGCAGTCGGCTGGGTATTTCATCGCTGGAAACACCCGCGACCGTGCAGGTGGTGAATGGCGAAACCATTCGCCAGCGCGGTGATACCGATATCATTAGCGCAGTGACGCGCGTTGCAGGCATTACGTCGTTGGCGACAGCGGGCAGCGGCGGCTTCGGCTTTTCGGCGCGTGGCTTTGGTTCGTCGTCGGTCACCATGTTGTACGACGGCGTCAAGAGCCTGATCAATACCGGCAGCCAGACCTATCCCTATGACACCTGGAATGTCGAGAGCATCGAGGCACTCAATGGCCCTGCGTCCGTTCTGTACGGTTCGGGCGCGATCGGCGCTGCCATCAACGTCGTGCCTCGCAAGCCGAGTGTAAGCGCGGAGAATACCATCCGTGTTTCCGGCGGCTCGTTCAACACCTATTCCGCCGCGCTCGATAGCACCGGCCCCGTCACCGACAACCTGCTTTATCGCTTCGATGCCAGCTACCGGGATTCGGATGGCTATATCGATCGGGGTGACAACAAGGTGCAGGCGGTTTCCGGCGCAGTGGATTGGTCTGCAACCAATGCGCTAAACATCACCTTGTCCGCGGACTATGGGGATCGCGACCAGATGGTGTATCAGGGCATGCCACTGATCAACGACAAACCGGATGAAGACCTGCGCGAGGTCAACTACACCACACGCGATGCCAAAATTCCTTTTATGGACTATCGCACGGCGCTGAAAGTCGATTGGCAGGCTGCGGAAAATGTCAACGTTCGCAATATTTCTACCTACATCCGCGGCGAGCGGCTGTGGAAATATTCGAGCCGTTTCGTCTATAACACTGACGACAGTGTGACCACCAGCGGCTTCGGCACCTGGGATCAGCATCAGGATCAATACGGCAACTACACGGATGTGGTCTGGGATCACACGCTGTTCGGACTCGACAACACGCTGGCGGTGGGTTTCGAATATATCAATCTGTCCAATGATCGTTATGTTGATACGTGGAATGGGACAGTTGTCACCGATCGGTACAACACCCACCCCGGTGTATTCCCCGGTGGTATCTCATCTAAGAATTATCAGGAAACACTGGTTGATCAATACTCGGTGTTTGCAGAAGACCGTCTGAAACTGACTCAGGCGCTGTCGCTGGTTGCGGGTGTTCGTCTCGATAACTCCGATGTTGAGCGCAAGGATCTTTATACCGGCACCAGTGTCGAGGAGAAATTCGATCCCACCAGTTGGCGTACCGGGATCGTGTACGAGCTGATGCCAAATTTGAATGTTTACGGTCAGTACTCCGTTGCCTTTGATCCGGTTTCCAACCTGTGTTGTGTCAGCGCGGCTCAAATGCAATATGCATTGAGCGAGGGGAAACAGACCGAAGTTGGCGTGAAGCAACTGGCATTGGATGGGCAACTTGAATGGTCGCTGGCTGCCTACGAAATCAAAAAAGACAATCTGCTGACGCCGGATCCGGTCAACATCGGTCAATCGTTGCAGGTGGGAAGCCAGTCGTCGCGAGGCGTGGAAGCAACGTTGTCGATTCTGCCCAGCGAGCAGTGGCTGATTCAGCTGAACGGCACTGTTCTGGAAGCTCAATACGATGACTTTTCCGAAACGGTGAGTGGCCAGATCGTGTCCCGTAACGGCAACCGCCCGATCAACACGCCCGATCAGTCGGCGAATCTGTGGGTGACCTGGGACTTCATGCCGCAGTGGTCGGCGCAGACCGCCGTGCGCTACGTGGGCGACATCTACATGACGTCGGATAATACGAAGAGTGTGCCTTCATTCACGATCGTCGATCTGGGATTGCACTGGGATATGACACCTGAGATCGCACTCGATCTGCTGGGCAAGAATGTCTTCGACAAATTCTATGCCTACACCACGAGCAACAGTAGTCAATGGATGCTGGGAGCGCCCAGTTCTGTGGAATTGCAGTTGACTGCAACATTCTGATGGTCATGCGCCCGCTCGCGCGGGCCTTGCTGTGGAGATTCATTGTGGCTACAAACTCATCTGTTTTGAAAATCAATGCTGTTAGCAAGCAATTCGGTGGCAAGCTCGCTCTGGACAATCTGTCTCTGAGTTTGCAGAGGGGAGAGGTGTACGCTTTGCTGGGGCCTAACGGCGCCGGCAAGACCACCACGCTGAACCTGATTCTCGGATTTATCACGCCAGACAGCGGCAGCATTGAGATCAGCGGCGCGCGTGTCGATCGGGATCCTTACGTCGCGCGTACCCGCATCGCGTATCTGCCCGAAACCGTCATGCTGCATCCCGGCATGAGCGCCATCGAGAATCTCGAATATTTTGCGCTGCTGGGTGGTCGCCGACTGTCAGCATCGGAAGCATCCAGCCTGCTCACAGAGGCTGGGCTGGCTGTCGCCGTCCATGGCAAACGAACGGCGGGTTTTTCCAAAGGCATGCGCCAGAAAGTCGGACTTGCTATCGCGCTGGCCAAGCACGCGGAATTGTTGCTGTTGGACGAGCCGACGTCCGGACTTGATGCGTCGGCGGCCAACGAATTCTCGACGCTGGTACGCGCCGCCTCGGCGCGCAATATCGCAGTGCTGATGGCGACGCATGATCTTTATCGTGTGAAGGATGTTGCCCATCGGCTGGGCATTCTTCGCAACGGTTGCCTGGTAGCCGAACGCGAGACGGCAGGCCTTAATTCTGCGGCCATTGAACTCCTCTATCTGGAGCAGCTTGCAGCATGATCGTACAACTCTCATTAATGGAATTGCGTATGCTGCGGCGCGATCCCCGCGTAGGGGGAACGTTGCTGGCGCTCGCCCTATTGGTGCTACTCGCGTTTGTCGCAACGGCCTGGAATAACGCACACGACAATGCCGGCAAGCGTGCTGTCGCCGTTGCCGAGCGCGAGCGCTGGCTGGGGCAGGGTGCAAAGGATGCACATTCCGCCGCGCATTACAGCATTTACGCTTTCAAACCTGCATCGGTTTTAGCGACGTTGGACAGCGGCATCGAACCCTTTGTTGGCCAGGCTGTGTGGCTTGAAGCGCATAAGCAAAATGATCTGCTGTACCGGCCACAGGGCGATTATTCGGTGCTGAGCCGCGCCGGCTTTGCGCACCCAGCATCGTTGCTGAATCTGTTCGGTCCGCTGGTCGCGTTCCTGATGGCATTCACCGTGATTGCGCTGGATCGGGAGCGTGGCACATTCCGCTTTGCATTGGGGGCTGCATTACGTCCCCACAGCATCGTGATGGCAAAGTTCGTGGCGGTGTGCGGCCTTCAGGTCGCGCTGTTGATATTGCCCGCCGGGATTGCAGCGCTGGTCGCGTCGGTGGCGCAGCATGCGATCACGTTTGATGTCGTATTACGCATTGGATCGTGGGTGCTGGCGATGGGTGTGTATCTGTCGGCCTTTACCGCGTTGGGCATTGCTGTCTGTCTGCTCGCGCGCAGTCCGCGCGTTGCATTGGTGGGATTGCTGGGGTTGTGGATATTGCTGGCGGTTGCGTTGCCACGCTGGAGCAATTCGGCAGTGGAAGCGTCGCTGCCGTTGCCATCCTACCAGTCGGTCAAACAGCGCATTCAGAAAGAAGGCTCCAGTAGCTGGGCGCAGGAGATCAGCGCCGAACGGGAACGGGAACTGCTGCAGCGGTACGGCGTCAACCGTCGCGAAGATTTACCTGTGGATCTGCGTGGCGCGATGTTGGATATGTCCGAGAGGCACGGTTACGCCATATTCGATCGCATTTTGGGTGGCTTTTATGATCAGGTGGATGCGCAGGACCACCGCTATACCCTGTGGGGATTTCTATCACCCAGCGTGGCACTGCACAGCCTGTCGATGGCATTGACCGGCAGTGATTTTACCCACCATCGCCATTTCATCGAATCGGCAGAATCCTATCGGCGCGAACTGATCAATCGCATGAATGCGGAGCTGATGAAAAATCCGCACAACGAACTGAATGCCGTGCGCCCGTTGGCAGATGCGCGATTGTGGCAGCAGGTGGAGGAGTTTCAGTATGCCGCGCCCAAACTCGGCAGCATCTGGAAAACCGTACAAACTGCTGTATATGCGCTTGCTGTGTGGGTGTTGGCTGCGGCGGTGTTACTGAATCTGGCAATGCGCAGGGTGCGACCATGAGGAGTGCGTCCATGAACAGTATAACGATGATTGATCGTGCCACTGCGCACACGCTGGAAGGCATTTCATTTTCACAGTTGTTTTCCTGGGAGTGGCGCCGGGCGGGTCGTTCGGGATTGCTATGGCTGGCGGTCGCGCTGCTGGCGGCGAGTTTTTCCTGGGGAATTGCATCCACCGCTTCGCTGCATCGCGAGCAGAGTGAAGCGCAATCCAGGATGAAAGCCTATGAGGCAGAGCGCCATGCCGATGTGCTGGCTCACGTTGAGCGTTTCAAGCAGCCGGGGCCGGAATTGCCTTACTGGCAGGATCCGACCAATGTGGCGGGCTACCCCCGTTATTTCATGATGAAAAATGCGATCAAACCGCATCTGCCGCTGTCGGTACTGGCGGTGGGCGGCAGTGATCTGCAACCCCATATGCTACCCGTCAACCTAGATACGTTGTTCGGCATCGATCCGGTGTACGACTTTGAAAATCCCAGGGGGCTGGGGTTGGGGGCTTTTGATCTCGCCTTCGTCGTCACCTATTTGATGCCGTTGCTGATCGTCGCGGTGCTGGCGCTGCTGTGCACATTCGAGCGTGACAGAGACTTGTTGCGGCTTATCGCGGCACAGCCGGTTTCACCACGGCGCTGGTTGGGTGCGCGCACCCTGGCCATTACCTGCTGGTTGGTACCCTTGATTTCTGTCGCTTTTGCGTTTGCACTGTGGGTGAACGGCGTTTCGCTGCAGTCGGCGATTTCCGAATTTTTAACAGCCGTCGTATTGCTGGTGACCTACGGGCTGTTCTGGATTGCGCTGTCGTTCGTGGTGCTGTCGCGTTGGCCCAGTGCCGCTGTGGCGATGAGCCAGCTGATTGCCTGGTGGCTGTTGCTAACCTTTGGCGCGCCGATTCTGGTGGATCTGGCCAGCTCGGTAATGTCGCCACCGCCATCACGCATTGCGTATATCGATCGTCAGCGTCAGGTTACCGAGGAATTGACCGTCAATCGCGATCGCATTCTGGCAGACATGTTTGCGAAGCGCCCGGATCTTGCTCATGCCACGGGGCTGATTCCGCTGCTCGATGGTGTCACCCGTAATTCCTTTTTCACGCCCGAAATTGAAACCCGGTTGGCATCGTTGCAATCCGATTTTGAGCAAAGCCGCGCTGACAGGGTGCGTGTGTCAACCTGGGCTGGTTATGTCGTGCCGCCGTTGGGTATTGCGCAGGCATTTACGGTACTGGCGGGCACCGATGCATCGCGCCACCACCAGTACGAGGCACAGGTCAGGCATTACCAACTGCAATTGCGGGATTATTTCTACCCGTTGATGCAACGTGAAATCAGTGCACCGACGCCGCGCGTGACAAACGGCAGCATGGGGCGTTTCAACTTCGATCACTTCGATGATGTGCCGTCGCTGCAGCCTGTCGACAGCACCGCAGCGGATCGCGTCAAGATGGTGGTACCTCTATTGATATGGCTGCTAGTGCTAAGTGCAGCATTAGCGGGTGTGGCATTGCGAAGACTGCGGCAATGGCCAGCGTTGTGAGAAGGCCCGATTCCGAATCGGGCAGCGCACATCACTGTAACTCAATCCGCTCGATCGGTTCGCGAATTTCCACACTGATCAGCTGGCAGGGCGTGACGATCACCTGTGCGTGCATGGTTCCCGCCGCAGGTGGTTGCATGCTCAGCGGCAGCTGCAGCGTGCCATCGGCAA
>DATLII010000339.1:0-3903 GCA_035539495.1 Dongiaceae bacterium | reverse complement strand
CATCGCCGCTGTAAAGGCGCCTACGCGGTGGTGGCCATGATCACCGGCTACGGAATCGTCGGCTTCCGCGATCCGTTCGGCATTCGCCCAGCCTGCTTTGGCGAGCGTGAGACTGAAAACGGCGTGGAATACATGATCGCGTCGGAAAGCGTGGCGCTACAGGCTATGGGCTTCCAGCTGATCCGTGATATCGCGCCGGGTGAAGCGGTCTACATCAATATGGACGGGCAGCTATTTACCCGTCAGTGCGCGATCAAACCCGTGTACCGCCCCTGTATTTTTGAGCACGTGTATCTGGCGCGACCGGATTCGATCATGGACGGCATTTCCGTCTACAAGGCCCGCCTGCGCATGGGTGAGAGGCTGGCGGAAAAAATCCGCCGCGTCTGGCCAGAACACGATATCGATGTGGTGATTCCGATTCCGGATACCAGCCGTACCTCTGCATTGCAGTTGGCGAACAATCTGGGTGTGAAATACCGGGAAGGTTTCATCAAGAACCGCTATATCGGCCGTACCTTCATCATGCCCGGCCAGAACGAGCGCAAAAAATCCGTGCGCCAGAAACTGAACGCCATCGAGCTGGAATTCCAGGGCAAGAACGTGCTGCTGGTGGATGATTCCATCGTGCGCGGCACCACTTGCAACCAGATCATCGAAATGGCGCGGGACGCAGGCGCGAAGAAAGTGTATTTCGCCTCGGCGGCGCCTGAAGTCTGCTACCCCAACGTGTACGGCATCGACATGCCGGCGGCGTCGGAGCTGATCGCTCATGGCCGCTCGGTGGAAGAAGTGCGCAAGATCATCGGCGCCGACTGGCTGGTGTACCAGGATCTGGACGACCTGATCGCCGCCGCGCGGGAAGGTAACCCGAAAATCGACGGCTTCGACTGCTCGGTGTTCAACGGCGAATATGTCACGGGCGATATCGATACGGCCTACCTCGACCGCCTGCAGCGAATGCGCAGCGACGACTCGAAAAAGAAAAAGGGCTCGTTGCAACTATTGAACGACGAGAGTATCGATTTGCATAACGCCAGCTGACCTTGTCAGGCAGTTTCCTAACCGGGGCTGCCTTAGGTCGTCTGGCGTACCGCCGCAGAAGTGAAGAGACACGATGACACAGGATCTTTCGCCACAGGATTTTTCCGGATTTTCCGAAGACGACCCGCTCCACATTGAAACCCTGGCCATTCGCACCGGCCAGTTGCGCACCAGCGAGGGCTCCCACAGCGAGCCCATTTTCACCACGTCCAGCTTCGTGTTCGATAGCGCGGCTCAGGCAGCGGCGCGTTTCGGCGGCAGTGAACCGGGTTTCATCTATTCGCGCTTTTCCAATCCCACCGTCAACGCATTTGAACAGCGCCTGGCAGCGATGGAAGGGGCAGAGCGCTGCGTGGCCACGGCGTCTGGCATGGCTGCAATTCTCAGCACCATCATGGCGCTATTGCAAAGCGGTGACGAGATCATCTGTTCCCGCAGCGTCTTCGGCACCACCAATGTGTTGCTGGAAAAATACCTGAAGAAATTCGGTGTGAAGACCACGTTCGTCGCGCTGACTGATTTCGCACAATGGCAAGCGGCCATCACACCGAAAACCAAATTGCTGTTCCTGGAAACGCCATCGAATCCCTTGTGCGAAGTGGCCGACATTCCACAGCTGGCTGAACTGGCGCACGCCAATAATGCGCTGCTGGTGGTGGATAACTGCTTCTGCACGCCGGCTTTGCAACGGCCGCTGGAATTGGGCGCCGACATCGCGCTGCACTCCGCTACCAAATTTCTGGACGGGCAGGGCCGTTGTATCGGCGGCGCTGTGTGCGGCAGTAAAGCGTTGATGGAAGAGGTGTATGGTTTTCTGCGCTCGGCCGGCCCTACGCTGAGCCCGTTCAACGCCTGGGTATTTTTGAAAGGTTTGGAAACGTTGAGTCTGCGCATGCAGGCTCACAGCGCCAACGCATTGCGACTGGCGGACTGGCTGGAGCAACATCCGGCGATAGAGCGCGTGTTCTACTGCGGTCTGCCCACGCATCCGCAACATCTGCTGGCGCGCAAACAGCAGGATGCGTTCGGTGGCGTGCTGTCGTTCCAAGTGAAAGGTGGGCGCGAACAGGCCTGGCAGGTAATCGACAGCACCAAAATCCTGTCTATCACCGCCAACCTCGGCGACACCAAAACCACGATCACCCATCCCGCTACCACTACCCACGGTCGGTTGTCGGACGCCGACAAAGAGCAGGCCGGCATCACGGAAAATCTGGTGCGGGTCGCGGTGGGTTTAGAGCACATCAATGACCTGAAGCGTGACCTGGCGCGTGGTCTGGACCTGATTCGGCGCTGATTTTTTTCAGCGCCGTTTTTTCCGGCGAGGTTCGGGCTAGACTGGAAAGCAAGGAACGCTTTCTCTGCCGTCTTTAATGGAGTGCCTCGGGTGTCCCAACCAACTATCGAACGTCTGGTCAAAGCGGTCGGCGCCGTCCTGCTGGGAAAAGAACCGCAAATCCGCCTTGCATTGGCCTGCCTGCTATCCAAAGGCCACCTGCTGCTGGAAGACCTGCCCGGCATGGGCAAAACCACGCTGTCCCACGCCCTGGCCCGCGTACTCGGCCTCAACTACCAACGCATCCAGTTCACCAGCGATCTGCTGCCCGCTGACATCCTCGGCACCAGCATCTTCAATCCCGGCAATGCCCACTTCGAATTCCGCAAAGGCCCTGTCTTCACCGAAGTGTTGCTGGCCGACGAGATCAACCGCGCTACCCCAAAAACCCAGGGCGCCTTGCTGGAAGCCATGGAAGAACGTCAGGTTACGGTGGAAGGGGTTTCCTATGCGTTGCCACAACCGTTCTTCGTCATCGCCACCCAGAATCCCGTCACCCAGATGGGCACTTTCCCGCTGCCGGAATCCCAACTCGACCGCTTCCTGATGCGGATCAGCCTGGGCTATCCCGATCCCCGCGTTGAACGGGAACTGCTGAAAGGCAGCAATCCCCGCGAGCATCTGGGCGAGGTGGCAGCGGTAGTGAACAAAGATGAATTGTCAGCCCTGCAGCAGCAGGTGGAAGGCATTCATGTCTCCGACGCCTTGCTCGACTATGTGCAACGCATTCTGGCTTACACGCGGCAGTCGAATCAGTTTGTGTTTGGTTTGTCGCCCCGTGCTGGTATGGCATTGGTTCGCAGTGCCCGCGCATTTGCCCTGGTGCACGGACGCAACCACGTAATCCCCGAAGACGTGCAGGCGGTGCTGGGCCCGGTGGCGGAACACCGCCTGAGTGGCGCCCGCGATATCACCGGGCATGAAGGCGAACGGTTGGTGGACCATGTCATCAAACATGTCGACGTCATCCCGCGTCGCTAAATCCTCTGTCGCTCAATCCGGCACGGCTAAATCCCGACGCAATGGCCCTGTGGGGCTGATCCGCGCGCGCTGGCAGCGTTGGCTCGATCGTCGCATTCCACCCTGTCGCGAAGTGGTGTTGGATCAGCGCCGCATTTTCATTTTTCCCACGCTGATGGGCGGTGGCTATCTGCTGACAGCGTTTCTGTTGTTCATCGCCGGCATCAATTACGACAACAGCCTGATCCTGAATTTCAGCTTCTTCCTGGGCAGTTTGTTCATCGTCGCGATCCTGCATACGTTCAGCAATCTGTCCGGGCTCGCCATCAACGCCGGCACCACCGAGCCCGCGTTTGCCGGTACCGAAGCCAAATTCAACCTGCACTTGGGCAAATCCCGCCGCAAGGATCATTGCTCCATTCTGCTGGAATGGCAGGGCTTTGCCGCCGAGCCGCGCAATTTGATCGAGGCGGAAAAAGTGCCGGTGCAGATGCTACTACCCACTCGCATGCGCGGTTTGTTTCACCCCGAGCGCTTGAAGATCACCTCTATTTATCCACTGG
>DATLII010000338.1:0-3293 GCA_035539495.1 Dongiaceae bacterium | reverse complement strand
TTCTGACAGCGCTGACCAATCTGGTTGAAAATGCCAGGGCCGCCATGATCCGTGCCTATGAGTCTGCCACGCATGAAGAAAACATCGCGGAAAACAAATACGATACGCTGGGGTTGGAAGCGGCTTATTTGACGCAGGGCCAGGCGCGCAGATTGGAAGAATGCGAAGCGGATCTGGCGGCGTTTAACGGTATCACGCCGAAAGCATTTACCGAGGATGACGCCATTTCCTTGGGTGCCCTGGTCGCAATCGAAAATGACAAAGGCGAAAGCCAATATCTGTTTTTCGGCCCGGCAGCAGGCGGGTTGAAAATAGCATTCAATGGAGCGGATATTGTCGTCGTCACCGCATCGGCGCCCATCGGCAAGGCATTACTGAAAGCCCAAGTTGGCGACAGCATTACCGTGCAAACGGGTGCCGGGCAAAAAGTATATGACGTAGTGGCCATCTGCTAAAAAAACAGGACGCATCATAAAACGACAGGATGTCAGGAGAATTCTATGTGGAAGTTACGTTTGGATAAGGCGGGCATTCAGGTATTTACCCGGCCCGAGCCTGGATCGGCATTTGATCGCTATCGGGCGTTGATGGTGGCGCCAGGCCCGGCAACCCCTTATCTTGCACTATTGCATGACATCGATAACTACACCGAAACCTTGCACGCAACGGTGGCGGCCCGACTGATCCAGGACAAGGGCGATGAAAAAATCATTTACATCGCCAACCAGCATCCCGGCGTAAAAAGTCGCGATTATTACGCGCACATGCGCTTCACGCATGATCCACAGGATGGCAGTTATACCGTGGATTGGCGCTTGGCCTCGGGTTACCCAGAAGATCCGAAACGAGTGCGTTTGCAGGCCCTGCAGTCGGTGACCCGGCTGGTACCCCGTGCCGACAAGCAATTAGACGTGTCGATGGAAGGCCATTTCGAGCCGGGCGGCATCGTTCCGGCGTTAATAGCCAATCGTGTGATCATGGACACGCCCTGGAATCGCTGAAAAACGTGCGAAAGCACGCGCAGTCGAAGCGGTACCGCACTATCAGCTCAGTTGGATGATGTTGGGGACATGCTGACCCAATACCGGTTGCCGATTTTCCTGACCAGACCGGATTGCTTCAGCTGTCCTAGCACTTTGTTCAGTGTTTGCCGGGTGATGCCCAACATGCCAGCGAGCACGTCCTGTGAAATCCGCGAGTGAATGGTATAGCCGCCATCATGCGGTGTTCCCGCATCCAGGGCCGTTCTTTGTAGCCGGGTCAAAACCCGATCCTGAATCGATTTGAGCAGCGATGTTTCCATTTGTGCAAACACCGCGCGCAACCGTTCGCAAAGCAAATAGGATATTTCCCGATACAACGCTGGGTTCTGTTCGAGCACGCTTTCGATCACCGTGCCGGAAAACGCGATGCAATGCGTCTCTTCCAGCGCGATGACGGACTGACGGCTCGGCTGTTTATCAATGATGCCGAGCCCACCGAACCATTGTCCACCCGCGCCTACATCAATAATGGCTTCGCTCCCATCCTCCGCCTGGACAGCGCCCTTGAGGCTGCCCTCGATCACAAAGTACAGTCGCTTTGAACAAGCACCCCGTTCGAAGAGAGTTTGGCCCGGGGCCAAATGAAATTCCTGTACGCTCAGGGCGAGGCGTTCTCTGTCAGCTGGCGTCCACCGGCCAAAGAGTGGGTTGTTGTCCACATAGCGTTGTGCCCACGCGCCTTTTTTATTGCAAGGCGTTGCTACGCAGTGGAAAACCGCATGTTGCGCAAAGGAAGAGGTGGAGAAAATTGGCAGCCGACCTGTGTTTGAGCTTGTACTAAAGGTAGCGGCGCTTTTGATCCAATAATACCGCCCAATTTTTTTAATCAATCCTTCTTGCTTCAGAGCGCCCAATTCTTTGTTCAGTGTTTGCCGGGTTATACCCAGCATGGCGGCCAGCATGTCCTGCGAGATCAGCGCCCGAATAATAACTCCGTCCTCATGCGGCGTACCCACGCTCATCGCAATGTGCTGCAAGCGTTTTACGATTTGCGCGCCGACGGAATTGAGCAAGCTTTCTTCCATCCAGAGGAAGATGTCGCGCAATCTTTTACTGATCAGTAGCGAAAACTCTCGATGCAGAGACGGATTTGCAGTCAGCACGCTTTCAATCAGTTGGCTGTCGAGTACGATGCAGCTGGTGTGTTCAAGCGCGATTGCCGAGTGCTGCCGCGTCAGCCCATCGATAATGCTCAGTTCGCCAAACCACTGCCCGTTGCCGACCACGTCGATAATGGCTTCGTCGCCTTCGTCGGTCATTACCGCCACTTTTACGCAGCCTGAATAAACCAGATACAAACCGCGAGCGCTGTCATCGCGCTCATAAAGCGTTTCTCCGGGCGCAAGATCAAATTCCCGTGCGCGCTGTGCCAGCCGATTCTTATCGGCCAGGCTCCAGCGCGCGAACATGCTGCATGCTTCAATCAGGTTGATTGCTTTGTTTTGCGTGCTGTCTTGCGCGTTTGCTCTTGGGGGAAGCGCGGAAATATCGATGTCTGCAGCAATGTTCATAGAATGGGTCGCCAGGGATTCCAATGTAAAACTTTTGACAGAACATTTTTTTGCGCTGCGCTACCGTGGATTTCGCATCCAGAAACGGGATGCATTGTTCATTCTGAGATCAGTGCGCGATTGGCTGAGGGACATCTGGCGATACAGAGCGCCATCAGCGGTTGGGCAACGTCCTTATCCAGCGCAATAGGCTGATAAGCGACTATCTTTAGTCTGACAATGACTGTTGTCAACAACGAGGTGCCAGGGAACCCACCCGGATGTCGGCGGCCTGACCTGCATGAAAATGCGGCAAATAATAAAAAAGAAGGGAGCTGAACCGTATGCTGATCCGTAAACGTTCGACCGTGAATCAACCTCTGCTGCGCACAACCTTGCTGGCTTGCGCCGCAGGATTGTTGATGGCCTGCTCCGGCGGGGATAACAAGTCGGTCGACCCTCCAAGCAGCCCGCAGGCGGAGCAAGAAACCTTACCTGCCAACCCGGATGCAATCTCGCCGACAGCGGCGCGAGATGTGCAGGCAATTGGCCAAACGTTGTACACCCGGCCTTATGAATATCCCTACATGGTTAACCTGCCGCCGCAGTTCGTCACCATGTCCACCGGCAAAAAATTGAGTGTGCGGGTTTCCCTGCCTGCCAGCGAAAAAGGCGTGCCGGCAGCGGGTCCCTTTCCCGTGATACTGACCCAGTCCGGGTACAACACCAATTTGCTGAGTTTGTTGTTTCTGGGAGCGCC
>DATLII010000337.1:0-3387 GCA_035539495.1 Dongiaceae bacterium | reverse complement strand
AATCCGCTTGGTGATGCTGGCCAGCACCCATTGCAGCAGCAGATAACTCAACGAGACGGCGAGAATGAAATGCAACCACTCCAGCAATTCATCCTGGCCGATAAAGTCGTCGATTGATTGCAGTAACTGTGAGAAATCCATTTCCTTACTCCTGGCTGCGTCTTTTAGAACGCGGTTGTCATGTCGCTGGCGTTGCGGGCGCCCCCGCATGATTACGGTAGCGGTATACCTGATACACGCCGTCACGCCATTCCAGCAGATCGGCAAATTCCGCTGCCAGTTCGGGGCAAGTCCAGCAAGGCCTGCCGGCAGGCCCTATTGGAATATGCCGGCTCTGCACCGGTTTCACCACCTGCATCGCCGCGATAATGGTGATGTCGGCGTAGGAAAAACCGCTTTCCAGCAGAAACGGCTTTTCATTCAATTGTTGCCGTATCTGTGTCAGCAGATCCGCCATGACGCGCAGTTGATCGGCACTGCTGCGGCCGGGATCAGCGTACTTGGTGCCCAGATCCCGATAGGCTTTTCGTGTCAGCGGCAGCAGCGCCTTGTGCAGTGCCGCGGGAAAAAAGTCGGGAATGGCCTCCAGCATGGCGGCTTCGCTGTTCAGCGTGCGTTCCACCACCAAAACACGACCGGCATAGAACAGCTTTTCGCTGATCTGATTCAGTTGCGCGATCTGCGTTTGCTGAGCCGGCGGAATCAATCCTGCGGTCGGTTGCTGGCGCGTCGCGTATTGGGCGATGTCCCAGGAATCCGGCAAGTTCAGGCCCGGGCCCAGTAGAATCGGCGCCGAGATGGGGCCGGTCAGGCGACGTGTACGCAGTCGCACCCAGGGGGTGGTGATGCCGGGCAGGTATTCCTCAAACTGGTATGGCTGCGCGGTGTAATCCAGCGCCCAGCGAGCCCGTTCCGTGGCGGGCGATACCGACAATCCGATCAGGGTTGGCATAAAGCAAAGGTCCTTGTGCTAGGAGGGAGGTTGAACAGAACCGCATCCTACCTTGCACCCGCCTGCACGGGCAGTGGCGAAAAAGGCGCGCTCACCCTGGCCTGACCGTCCAGCTCAAAATCTGGACCATCAAGGTCATTGACCATAAAGTCAGCCGGCCTGTAGTGTGGGCGGACCTCACTGGAACCCAGGTTCCGTATTTGGAGCGCCCGATGTCTTACACCACCCACGCCATCAGCCAGTTGCAGAAAACCCTTGCCCCCTCTGTGTACGGTCCCTTGGATCTGGATATCCAACCTGAACGTTTCCGCACCGAATTGGGTTCCAACAGCACCGTGCGTGACAACCCCCGCATTCAGGCTCTGTTGGCGGACGCCAGCAAGGTCGAGCTGTTCCGCCAACTGACTCTGATGGGTGACCCCTTGGCGGATGCCTTTGCTGCTTTGATCCCCAGCCTTGGCTACCCGAAAGCCCGGGCCATGCTGGATCAAGCCGCAGCCCACGGTGTGGCCACCGTGCCCGATGCCCCGCCAGAACTGGTGCGGCTGATGGAATCGGTGGAGCAGGAACCGGCCTGGGTGGATTGGGACAAAATCGAATACGCGGCCGAGAACGCTCGTCTGGTGACGGCGATGGCCGGTGAAGCGATTATCCGTGTCGCCTTCATGATGACGTACGTGAATGGCTACCAGGGTCTGCCGATGGTGATCACCGGTGCCCTCACCAGCGACTCCGCTGCCAAGCGCATGAAGGAAACCATCAGTACTTTCAAGATGGCGGCATTGCCGGGTGCGTTGCGCAAAGGCGGCGTTGCCTATCAGTCGGCGGTGAAAGTGCGGGTGATGCACGCGATGGTGCGCACCAGCCTGCTGAAGCGGCCGCAACAGTGGGACTACCAGGTGTATGGCGTGCCGATTCCCCAGGTGGATCAGATGGGCGCGGCCCTGGGCTTCAATTTCATGATATCGCTGTATGCGCTGAAAAACGGCGGCCGTTTCAGCAAACCCATGGCGGCCGCCGTGGAGCAGGCCCGTTACCTGGCGCATCTGCTGGGCATGCACGACCAGTTCCTCAGCAACGATCCCAAGCAGATCGTGGAAACCTGGCAACTGTGCCAGGCCACCCTGCGCCACAAATTTGATCCGCGCGGCAAGGATCTGAACGGCGCCACCCTGAACGCTTACCGTCGTCGCGGCAACGGCTGGTACGACCGCCTGGTGCATCACCTGGA
This sequence comes from Dongiaceae bacterium, assembly GCA_035539495.1. Lineage (GTDB taxonomy): Bacteria > Pseudomonadota > Gammaproteobacteria > Pseudomonadales > Ketobacteraceae > Ch67. Next base: position 1,204 of record DATLII010000337.1, on the reverse strand, counting down.
CGTGCATTCCACCCGCTTCATGTACAGCCGCATGGTGGGCCGCAACACCGCCTCCACCATGGGCGTGGATGTCAGCACGTCGGACGTGTTGGAGTTCGCCACCCAGTTCGCACCTATCGGCCTGGGATTTGGCGCGCTGGCGCTGCTGAAGAAACTGCCGGGCGGACGCGAATTCGTGGATAACTACTGTATCCGCGAGATCGAGCGTCAGTTGGCTAGTGAGGGCACAGCAGAGTACCGCACCAACGAGCGCGACTATAAATCGGACGTCGGCAACTCTGGAATCGGTAGATCTGAAAACGGTAGAACTGAAAACAGCAGACCCGACGCCGCCTGAGGCACTCGTGGCGGCCCGATATGCAGGCAGCTTGAATAGTGCGTGACTTAGCAGCGTGGCGCATCTGCGTGACTCCGCGGTTTTGGCCGCCAGCACCGGCAAAAAAGCACAGCAGTACCACCCGGGATGCTCTACCATGGGCGCACTTTCGCTACAGCGTGTGGCTGCGCGGAAGTGCAGTCTATTTCTTCCAAGGAGATTCCCATGAAAAAGGTTATTGCTGTGACATTCGTATCCCTGCTGGCCGCTACCCCGGTGCTGGCGGAATACAACCCGCTGAAAGATGCGGCCAACCAAGTGAAAACCAATGTCACCACGCAGGCGCAGCAGACCAAGGATGCGCAAGTGCAAAGTGCGACGGCCACCGGCGTGTCGGTGCAGGATCAGGCTGCTGTCGCTGCGAAGCGCAAGGCGCTGGGCAAGTCAGCAGAAGGCAAGACTGACGCAGAAGTGAATGCGCTGTACGAAGAAAAATTTGGTCAGGCCAAAGCCCTGGCAGGTCAGGCACAAGCGACTGGCACCGAAGCGCAAGGCACAGATCTGAAAGCAGTGGCGACTCAAAAGGCCCAGGAAACAGCCAATCAGAAAACCCAGGAAGCCACCGCCAAAGGCTTCGACAAACTGAACAAATCTCTCGGCCAGTAATTCGGCTAGGCAGGGTACAGCGCTGCATCTTACTGCGCTGTCTGCTCGCTATCCTGCTCGACATTCGAGGCCCGCCCTCACCCGGCGGGCTTTGTTTTTTCAGTCCCCTGTCACCTGGCTGCGGTCATTGCGTCTATTGCGAAACGCCGCCGGGGTATGCCCAGCCCAGCGTTGGAAGGCATGAATAAATGCCGCCGATTCCGCATAACCCAACTGCAACGC
>DATLII010000336.1:0-5017 GCA_035539495.1 Dongiaceae bacterium | reverse complement strand
GGCCAGAGCGATGCTTCCACACCATAGGCAGTACCCGCTCGCCGATCCGCATCATCTCTTGTGCCTTTGCCAGGCTCGGTTCAGGGTCATAGTAGAACAGTGAAGTCCAGGCGGAATGCATGACTTCTAGCTTTTCCAGTTTCTGCTTGTCTTCATCCGACAAATGCTCATAAGCGGCATAGGTATTACAGAATTCGGTATTACCGCCTACGGGTGACAGCACTTTTGCAGAGAGAAGCGATGCCAGAATGGGAACCTCGTTCATGGTGCCGTCAAGATGCCAATACCAGGATCCTTTCAGATAGTCCGCGCGCGAGTTGGCGTTGGTATCCAGTGTTACCTTGTAGAGCAGTTCGCCGGCCATTTCAGGCGCCAGCTCGCCGAGCGTTTTAGTGAAACGTACTTGCTCGTCATCACTGAAATTGATCGTCGGGAAAATGAGTACGCCACGCTGTTCGAGCAGCTCGCGCAGACCACTGGAATATTCCCCGCCCAACAATTCATCCTTGCTCAGATGCACCTTGCTGCCGATGAAAGGGCTGACTTCGGTGGCCTTCAGTTTTTCATAAAGATCAGACATGATTGTAATCCTTCTGAATATCGTTTTTTCGGTGGTCTCTACAAAGTGATGATCGAATTCATTATTTGGTTGAAGCAGTGTTATACATTTTGGCTCGGGCATCGGCAGGTATCGGGTCGAGGCTGGGTTCAAAAGCAACGCCAAACGATTTGAATGCCATCGCCAGTACTTCGTAGCAACCGACTGTGAATACGAGGTCGATCAACTGTTTCGTATCGAAGTGTTGGCTGAGCTGCTTCCAGGTATTGCTGCCGATACAGGCATCGGCCACCAGGTCATCGGCAGCGCGTAGCAGATTCGCGTCAATCTCATCCCAGCCGGCAGCATCTGGCCCATCCTGAATGCGATCAATTTCTTCTGCCGACAAACCCGCGCGCATACCGAGAATGACATGCTGCTGAAATTCATAGTCGGAACGTCGCAACCAACTGACGCGCAAAATCAGCAGTTCGCACATGCGTTTTGACAGGGTGTTCCCTGTGGCGACATGGTTGTTAAATGTTAAAAAAGATTTTGCGAGAGCGGGGTGGTTCAGAATGGCACCAACGCCGTTCATGCCGCGGGCGCCACCGTCGTTTTCCCAATTGTTCAGAATAAAGTCGCGACCTGCCGGAAATGCGCTGACGGCCTCATGGACGGTGGAGTCCCAATCCGATGGCAGCAAGGGTGTAATGCGCGGTGTTGAATCGTTTGACATGGATGACGCTCTGCTGAATGTCAGTTTCTGCGGTGTTGTTGTAATTCTGCATCAGTTATTAGTACCGTGCGGTACTAATAGAATACTCGCGGCAGTTGTGCATTTCAACCAGTAATAATTTGGCTATTCAATACATTGAAACGTCTTTTTTGAGTGAAGCGTGTTGCGAGCTCACGCGTGTATTTTCAAGTAGATAGATATAACTAAAGTTCTATTCGAGTGTTATGGCTGAAAGCTGCGGAATGCATTGATGCGGAAGAATAAATTTGATGGAAATAAACGGTGCGTGATACGACAGGAAAACAGGAAATCCACCTAACAGCGGCTCTGGCGGGAACAAGTAAGAGCGCCTCTCAGGGGCTGAGAGGCGCTTGCTAAGACTATTGCTTATTCCTTTTTAGGAAGAAGTGCATTGAGATCGACGCTGGCATCCGCCAGATCACTGTCCTTCAACACCACTTTCAGGCCGATAATTTTCTTCGCAACCATGAATTCCTTGGGGCTGTTGATGCAGTCCGCCGCCAACACCTGATCACCTTTCAGATACCAAGCAACAAACTGATCGGCTGAGGGCATGCCGCGAACCACCACCCGGTCGTAACCGCGGTTCATGCCAGCAATCTGCAACTTCGCTTGGTACTGGTCGGACCAGAACCAGGGCAGGGCATGATAGGCCTTTGCCTGACCGCAGATACTGGCAGCAGCAGCTTTTGCCTGTTCCATTGCATTGGGCACGGATTCGAGCCGCAGGCGATAACCCAGCAGATCGTTGGGATGATTGGTGCAATCGCCAACAGCGACGATATTGGGATCGCTGGTTTGGGCGAGTTCGTCCACCACCACGCCGTTGTTGATTTCCAGGCCGGCGTCTGCTGCCAGTTCGGTGTTCGGAATGACGCCGATGCCAATAATCACCAGATCTGCGTCCAGCGTGCGACCTTCATTGCACACGACGCGCTGTACGCGATCAGTGCCGCGTAATTCCAATGCCTGTGCGTTGACGACGATATTCACGCCATTGCGTAAATGGAGGTCGTTGTAATAGGCCGACAATTCCGGCGCTGTCACTCGTTCCAGAATACGGTTCATCATTTCCAGAACGGTAACATCCATACCCAGTTTGCGTAGCGACGCAGCTGTTTCCAGGCCGATGTAGCCGCCGCCGACAATGACCGCTTTTCCGCCGGGCTTAACATCTTGTTGCACGGCTTGGGCATCTGCCAGTGTACGCAGATAATGCACGCCTTTCAGATTGGCGCCGGGAATCTCCAGCTTGCGTACTCGCGCGCCGGTGCACAGTCCCAGCTTGTCATAGGCAAGCAATTCGCCGTTGTTCAGTAGGACGGTTTTGTTGGCGCGATCGATTTTTTCCACGCTGGTGCCCAGGCGGAGTTCGATATTGGCTTTTTCGTACACCGATGCTCTGAAAATTTCGAGCTGGTCAGCCGTCTTTTCTCCCATCAGCAGTGCTTTGGACAGGGGCGGGCGGTGATAGGGCAGCACGGTTTCGTCGCCGATAACGACGATGCGGCCCAGCCAGCCTTCTTTACGCACGGCGGTGGCGAGTGAGGAACCGGCATGGCTGGCGCCGATAATGACACAAGTCTGATGGGTGGTTGGCATGTTGGGATTCCCTGTAATACAGTTTCTGGGTGCCAGTTTTTAGATGTTTATAATTTCTGTCCGGTCAATTTGGCTGAGCCGAAGATGCCCATCTTGCACTTGCCGCTGATCCGGTTGCCTTCCACGATGAGGTTGTATTTCAGCGTGATTTTCAACGGCTTCTCGACTTTGAGATCGAACACCAGGTTATTGCCGTTTTGAACAGTACCGGTAAAAGCCTGCTGACCTTCGGCGGCGGCGAGATATCCGCTCAGTGCTGTGCCATTGGTTTCGAAGTGGCCAGTCATTTCCTGCGGGCCAACCGGTGTCGACAGCACCATTTTCCAGTCGCCATCGATAACGATTTGTTCGGCTTTTGGAGCAGCGGGCTTCGATGCCGGCGTTTCAGTGACTACGGGCGCAGCGACCGCAACCGTTACGGGCACTTCCGGCGCAACAGTCGGCGATACCAGATCGCGACCTTCGATCACGCTGAGCAATTTTGCAGGTGTCAGTGGCAGATCTACCGGCACTTCACCAAACGGCGACAGCGCATCGGCGATAGCATTGACCAGCGTCGGCGTGCCAATGATCGCACCGCCTTCACCAACACCACGCATGCCACCGACCGATTTTGACGGTGTATTGGCATGCAGATATTCGAAGGTGGGAACATCGGAAATCAGCGGCAGCATGTAATCCTTGTAGGTGGCTGCCAGCGGGTTGCCGCGATCATCGAACGACATTTCTTCCAGCAGCACCATGCCAATCGCCTGAGCCAGGCCGCCGGCGATCTGGCCTTCAACTACGGCCGGATTGATAGGCGTGCCGCAATCTTCAGACGAAATCCAGCGCTGAATTTTTACGAAACCGGTGTCGGTGTCGACTTCCACCACGCAGGCATTGGCTGCACTGGCGAACGTCATCGGTGGCGGCTGATAGCGATATTTTGCTTCCAGTCCCGGCTCGAAACCGGGCGGCAGACGGTCCGGTTCTCCATAGGCGATTTCGGCGATCTGGCGCAGGGTGCGGGATTTTTCCGGTGCGCCTTCAACATGCACAACGCCATCTTCAATACGAATTGCATCCACATTGGCTTCCGCCAGATGGGCAGCCAGCTGTTTCACCTTCGCGGCTAATAGATCGCCCGCCATGATTGCGGCACCGCCGGCAATAACGCCTTGACGGCTACCGGCTGCACCCGGCGAAAAACCACCGCGGGAACTGTCGCCTTCGAAAACTGTGACATCTTCGTAGCGCACGCCAAGCCGGTCAGCAAAGATCTGCGCCATGGTGGTGGCGGTGCCGTGGCCTTGCGAATGCGTGCTCATGATCGCGGTGACTTTGCCGGTAGGTTCTATCTGAACCTGCGCCAGTTCGCCAGTCATGGTGGTAATGGACCCGGCGGCGCCAGTGGGTTCAATGTACGCCGCGACACCGAGCCCCAGGTAACGGCCTTCTTTGCGCGCCGCTTCCTGCTGCTTACGGAAAGCGGCAACATCAAAGTGAGCCAGCAGTTTTTCCAGACATTCAGCCGGCGTGATGTCTTCCAGCGGAATTTCCATGCAGGTCATGGTGGGCTGATCTTTCAGCGTCACCAGATTGCGACGGCGGATTTCGATGGGATCGATACCGACGCGGCGCGCGATGATATCCAGAGCGGTTTCGCGGATCAGCGATTCCATGGCCCAGGGCCCGCGATAAGCAGCGTAGCCTACGGTGTTGGTGTACCAACCCCGGGTGAGAAATCCGTACGCCGGCATTTTATACGCGGCCCATACGAACATATGCACAGCGATATTGCATTCTGGCAGTTGCGGATAGGCACCGATATTGACGCTGTAATCGCCGTGGGACGCGATCAGTTTGCCATCATTATCGAACGCTACTTGCAGCGTCATTTCCTGTTCGCGGGCCTGATTGGCGCCGACCAGGTTCTCGTAACGGTCTTCAATCCATTTCAGCGGTCGGCCGAATTTGGTTGCAGCCAGAATGACGGCTAATTCTTCCTTCCACGGATGGTTTTTCAAACCAAATCCGCCGCCGACGTCTTTGGCGATGACGCGGATCGCAGCCTCGGGCAAACCCAGCGAAAGAGACAACCAGCGCGCAACCAGGTGCGGGCTTTGGCAGGTAAT
>DATLII010000335.1:0-9241 GCA_035539495.1 Dongiaceae bacterium | reverse complement strand
GTGCCCGAGCGGATGCCATGTACAAGCGCCGTAATTTTTCCCCCGACACCGTCGCTGATGCGATTTTTGACGCGGTGCAACGAAATCCAGCGATCGCACTGGTCGGTGCGGAAGCCTGGGGTACGCGTTTGTTGAGCCGGTTCGCGCCTGCACTGTCGCGCCGTATCGCTCGCGTCGACATTACGCCCTGACTGGACTGGCAAGATTGTAGTGAAAAGATTTGTAGTGAAGAGATTGCAGTGGAGACCGTTATGCAGAGCACTCTGAAGTCGCATCATCAACTGGAAGCCCGTCACGTCAAGGTTGACCTGTCGCAAACGCCGCTGCACTGGATTCACGGTGATGTTCTGGCGTCGCATATCACCAACGCGATTCACTTGCTATTGCCGGAAGGGGAGTTGTGGTTCTGCCGGGTCTATCATCAGGCGTTGCCGCTGATTACTGATCCCCAACTGCGTGCCGACGTGGAAGGTTTCATTCGCCAGGAAGCGATACACGCCAAAGAACACACCAAGGCGCAACGTTATCTGCACCGGCATGGCATCGATACTCATCCTTTCGTTGGCCATGTGCGCGGTCTGTTCCGTACTGTGCTGGGTGACGCGCCGTTTGGCATTCGCGCACTGCAGCGTCCGTTTATGCAAAAGCGCTGGCTGCTGACGCGGGTGGGCCTGATTGCGGCGATCGAACACTTCACCGGCATTCTCGGTCAGTGGGCGATGGACAACACCAGTTGGGACAATGCTGATCCCGCCATGGCGGATTTGTTCAAATGGCATCTGGCGGAAGAAGTGGAGCATCGCTGCGTGGCATTCGATCTGTACCAGCATCTAAGTGACGGTCAGACCGGTTTCTACCTAAAACGCCAGGCGCTGATGGCGCTGGTGTTTCCGCTGTTTATTTTCGCCGTGATGAGTGGTGCGCGTGAGTTGGCTGGTCAGGACAAGCATGCGGAAAGTCAACGCATCGCCCGGATGAATCTGCTGCAGATTCTGCGCGGCATGGAACGCACGGGTGTGGCGACCGACAACGTGCCGTCGTTTACATTTTTGGCACGGGCCACGTTGCGCTGGATTGCACCCCGATTCCACCCGATCACCGAAGGCAACACAGAGCAAGCGTTGGCCTACATCGCGCGCTCGCCGGCCGCGCAGGCGGCGATCTGATGAAAGCCGTTTAAACCAAGATTTAAACGGCATCTGTTGCAACGCGGAATGTTAGGCCGGCGATGAAATGGGTCGAGCCGCGCGATTAGCGCGTGTAACTTCCTTTAAGGTGTTTACCTCGCTTCTCAGCAGGAAGTGAGACAATGCCGGAATCAACAACAGCGCACCCACCAGATTCCACAGGAACATGAACGTCAGCAGAATGCCCATATCGGCCTGGAACTTGATTGGCGACCAGGCCCAGGTGATAACGCCAGCGGCCATGGTAACGCCCACCAGTGCAACGATGCGGCCGGTAAAATCCAGCGACTTGAGATAGGCCTCCTTCAGTGGCACGCCCTGGCGCTGCAGAGCGAGCTGCACACTCAGCAGATACAGCGCATAGTCGACGCCCACGCCCACACCCACCGCGATCACCGGCAGCGTCGCCACCTTGATGCCAATGCCCAGCCACACCATCAGCGCCTCGCACAAAAGTGAGGTGATGCCCAGTGGAATCAACGCGACCAGCACGGCACGCCAGCTGCGGAAGGTGATGAAACACAGCAGCACCACCGCGCCGTACAGCACGAAATGCATGGTCCAGAAACTTTGCCTGACTACGATATTGGTCGTTGCCTCGATGCCGGCGCTGCCCGCGGCGAGCAGAAATTGTCTTTCATCGTTGTTGTGTTTAGCCGCGAATTGCTCAACGGTATCGATGATTCGCGTCAGCGTGTCGGCTTTGTGATCGGTCAGATAAGCGATCAGCGGCACGCCGTGGGTACAGGTCGAATAGTTGCCCATGTCCGGACGGTAGATCGAGAAACTGGTGATGGCGAAACCGCGCGTGCTTTCGTTCCGCGGAATGGACATCCATTTCGCGCTCGCTTCAAAGTAGCCCGAGGACATGTTGCGCACGCCATCCACCGCCGAGAACGTATTCTGGACGCCTTCTGTTTCGCGCAAGGTGCTGCCAAGACGATCCATTTCTGTCAGTGATGCATAGCTGGTGCAGGCCGGCGATTTCATCATCACCACGAACTGGTCTGAGGACAGACCATAGTTCGCGGTGATGTAAGCGCTGTCCTGGTTGTACCGAGAGTCTGCGCGCAATTCCGGTGCGCCAGGATTCAAATCGCCGAAATACACGTTCCGACCGACAAAGGCTGCCGCCGCAGCAATGACGAGAAATATGATCAGAACCAGTTTGGCTCTGCCAGGTTCGGTCAGGCTGGCCATCCAGTGACTGGCGCGCCAATAGACCCTGTCCACCGTGTCCAGCAAGCTGCGTTCAGCCGCTTTCCTGCTGACACCGACATAGGACAGCAGCACGGGAATCAGCATCAGCTTGGTGAAAATCAACACGGAGACGCCGATGCTGGTGGTGATCGCAATTTCACGAATCACCGGAATATCGATGATAGCCAACACAGCGAAACCCACGATGTTGGTTACCAATGCCGTCATGCCCGCGACCAGCAGCCGACGGAATGTGTAGCGGGCGGCAACATATGGGTGTGTGCCGCGACCCACGTCCTGCATGATGCCATTCATGCGCTGGGCGCCGTGGGATAATCCAACCGCAAAAATCAGGAACGGGACCAGGATGGAATACGGGTTCAGGTTATAGCCGAAAATCTGCAGCAAACCCAGCAGCCATACCACACCCAATAGCGCGGAAAACACCAGCATCAACGTGCTGCGAATGCAGCGGGTGTAGCCAAACACGCAAGCCGCGGCGATAACAACCGAGATCGCGAAATACTGCATGACTTCATACAAGCCATCGATCAGGTCGTTGATGAGCTTGGCAAATCCGACGACATGAATTTTAACGTCATCGGTTTCATATTCTGAATGATGTCTTTCAGCTGGATGCCGAACTCGCGGTAATCCAGCGGCTTGCCGGTTTCCGGATTGATGTCGAGTAACGGTATTTCGATCAGCGATGACTTCATGTCCCGCGCGACATAGGTGCCAATCGCGCCGGCGCGCGCAATATTCTGCTTCAGTTCGTTGATCGCGTTGGGATTGCCTTCCCACTTGGGTGCTACCGGGCCGCCCTCGAAGCCGACTTCTGTCACTTCCGTCCAACGCAGGCTGGCCGTCCAGATGCCACGCATGAAGCCTTGGTCGACGCCGGGCGTCAAATACAGCGCGTCGTTGATCTTCTGCAACTGATCCTGAAATTCCCGGGTGAAAATATCGCCCTGGGTATTTTCAACCACCACACGGATGGTATTGCCCATGCCGCGCAGCGCTTCCTTATTATCCTGGTAATTTTTGATGTAAGGATGCGACTGCGGAATCATGTCGCTGAAGCTCGCATTCACCGGCAACTTCAACGCCTGCAATCCCAGGACTACCGTCAGGATCAGGCAAACGGCCAGAATGATGAGGCGGTGGTTGAAGACGGTGCGCTCTAACCACTGGCCGCTGTTTTTGTCGAAGTCAGCGAGATTGGCGACTGCCGGATAGCCCTGATTTTCATGCGTAACAGCCATTTGACGCTTTCACCTTCACGTTGAACGATGTGTTGTTTTTCTTAATTAATAGTTGTTATTAAGTTGTGGCACGCATCACGGTAGCGTCATCGCTCTCACGCCGCTGAGGCCAGAAGCTGCGATTGCGCTGGTCTTGGTAGTGCTTGGCTCGGTGGTGTTCGGCCCAACAGCCACGATTCCTGTAAATGACATGGGTTGCGCGACTTGAACTTTATGAAAACTCGCGCCGTCATCGCGTGTCATCAGCAGCTGGCCCATCTGTGTTGCCAGCAACACTGAACCATCTGCCAGTTGCGCGCCCGACGTGATGGAGCCCGAGGCGCCGGTTTCCATTTTTTCCCAATTCATTGTTTCAGGCTTGAGGCGATAGGCATTGCCCCGTAAGCCCAGCGCGAAAACGGAATCCTTGGTCTCCAGCAAACTGAAGAAGGTGCCGTTGTAGCCGGTTTGCATGGGAACGAAACGCTCTTTGTCGGGGTCCAGACGGAAAACAACGCCCTGTTCCGAGACCATCATTACACCGAAGCGGGTGCCACGAATTCCGTAGAAATGGGGAGGCGTCTCCGCCTCCACTTTTTCAACCCAGGACGTCCAGGTCGCGCCACCGTCGTCGGTTGCCAACAAAGTGCCGAACGATCCGCTGACAAAACCCTGTTGCTCGTTCTTGAACCAGACACTTAGCAGTACCTGCTCCGGGCCACCTTCATAATTCAGTTGCACGTCCTGCAGATATTTCTGAGCGTCAGGATTTCCACCACTGGCAAGCGCCTCGAAATGATCGGTGAGCAGCTTCTTGGTCATACGACCATCCAGTTGCTTTTCCCACGACTGGCCAGCATCGCGCGTGCGCAGCACGACGCCGTCCTGACCCACCGCCCAGCCAGTATCAGCCGTCGGAAAGTACACATCGGTCAGATCGGACGACACCGGCACACTGCCTTGCAACCACTTCTTGCCCCCATCATCCGAATACACCACCAATCCGCCGATGCCAACTGCAACCAGGCGATTACCCGCTTGGGTAATCGCATTGGTATGCGTCGAATCCAGCCGTCGTTTCAGCATGGTTGCCTGAACGTCGAGTGGATCTTTGAAGGTATCGGGTGCGGCCAATACCGGAGCGGTAAGCATCACGAGCAATGCGCCGCAGGCCAGCTTATGCAGGACAGATTTACGCACGACCTTTCTCCTCGCGTATCAGCGCACGCCCATCGCGGTCATGCCTTGCGGCGTAAACCAGTTGTCAGCAATATCTTTTTCCATGAGCGTACCGAACTTCTCTGAAACGCCCTGTTTTCCAGTGAACATCCAGTGACTGTATGCGCGCTTGGAAAAATCCATGGTGATGAAGTTGGCAAACTCAAGCCCCGGCTTTTCGTAGGACTGCCGCAGCATGAAATAGTCGTGGTGGTGAACCTTGCCGCTGTGATCGATGCCCTGGTAAATCGCAATCTTCCAGCTGTCTTCGTCGTAATACATCATCTTGCGTTGCTGAACGTGACGCTCACCCGGTTTGAGTGTGGCTTCCACCACCCACACCCGATGCAGTTCCCAGCGCATGACAGCGGGATCGACGTGGTTGGCCAGGTTGACTTCCGGGCCTGCCGACAGAGCTTCCGTGTTGCTGTTGTATGGAATGTACATTTCCTTGCGGCCCAGCAATTTGAAATCGAACTTGTTCATCTTGCCTTTGAAGCCGCCGCCTTCGTCGAACAGGAAGGTGCCGCCGGCATTGGGCGGCACGCCGTCATAGGCGAATTCGGGGGCCAGGCGCACGCGGCGCTGACCAGGAATGTAGCTCCACACCGGATCACCGCGCAGATCGGGTCGGCGGAACGTCCAGCCCAGCGTCATGGTGCCCACGGCGGCAGGCGGATACACGGCTCTGGACAGCTGCAGGTTGTAGGGTTTCTCATCGGGAATCATTTCAACGCTGTTATCCCAGTAGGGATTTTTTTCATACACAATCTTGTCGTCGATCACGGTGCCGCGACCCGACGAGTCCACGTAGTAGTTCAGATAATTGTTGTAACTTTCCAACGGCCGGTAGGGCACCAGGCCATTCCACACCGCTTCGACACCGTTTTTCGGAATCGGGAACGGAGTCTGAGCGTGAGCGCCATCCAGAGAAGGAATATCGCTGCCGACAATCTTCGGCCGCATCACATGCTTGATGTTGTTCTCGTAGACCCAGTTGGGGAAACAGGCCGAGCGACGGGTTGGAAATACCTGCACGTAGAAAGTATCGGGGTAGCGACGCATCAGTTCCTGCGTGCCTTCGTCGAGCTTGTCCGCATATTGCGCCATATTCTGCGCGTTAATCTTCAGCAGCGGTTTGTCATCGGCAAACGCATCGACGTAGGGTGTGCCGCCTTTCGCACCATTTTTCGGTGCGTAACCTGCCGGCGGCGTACACAAGCCGCCAGTCCACTCCGGAATCGTGCCTTCTTTATTCCCGGCCTTGATAGCACCCAACGGCGTCAGGCTTTTGCCCAGTTCCGCAGCTTCTTCCGCCGTCGGCGCCGCGAGCGCCAGTTGCGTGCACAGCACACCCAGTGCCGTCACTATCGTTTTTTTTGAGCACAACATTTAGCGTCTCCTCATAATTCTTGTAATGGGTCGGTGGGAGCGATCGCCAGCACCGACAATGCTTTTCTATTAGAACGTAGTCTTGAAGCGTAGGCCCAACCAGCGATGGCTGTTTTGCGCGCCGCCGCTGGTGCCGGTAGCGTTGGCGAGGTCGAAGATTTCCTGCCCGGGCAATCCTCTTTGTCCGTTTCCGGTTGTTGTCTCGTAGTCGGTATGTTGGTCACTCAACAGCACTGCCACTTCGTAGATCGTTTTATAGGTAGTGGTCAGGCCGACAGACCAGCGATAGGAGCCCTCGAAACTACCGCCGAGCGCGGGTGAGTTGCCATCAATGCCATAACCGATTGAAATGGGTAGCGTCAGATCCACAGAAGGCGCGACCTCCAGCCACTTGGGATTGAAGCTGAAATTGCCGGCCAGAGAATCCTTGGTTGAGCAGCCGACGGAGTCATCGCGTGCGCCGGCGACGATGCCGCCAAAGGCGTAACCATCTTTGCAGGCATAATCCTCGGAATAAAAGATGTCCTCATGCTCGGTGACATCGAGCAGACGCTGATAGGCAAGCTCGATGGTCATGTCGCCGGATTCCCAGAACAGCGTCTGGTTCAGCAGCTTCACGCCGTTGATGACTGCATGGAACGTGTCACCACGCGGGCCTTCCGCCCGGTCGTAATCCGGTGTGGCTGTGAGAGGGAGCAGGTTGCCAGGCGTCATCGCAAAACCCAGCATGGACGTCAGCCCCTGACTGCCGATGAAATAGCCCGCCACATTGTTCAACGCGGTGTTATGCCGAACGCTGGCTTCCATCCCCACACTGAAGGTTGCAATGGTGTTGGTATAGCTCAGCCCCAGCAGCTCGGTGTCGCGCGCATAGACTAGTCTGCTACCCAATACTGGTGCAGGAGAGAGCGACTGTACCTGCATCGCCGCCCAACCCACTTTTTCGTCGTATTTGCGGTAATAGAGGCCGGCCGTGCCACTGTTCATCCACTCGGGGCTCCAGCGCAGGGCAACACCAAAGTCCCCGCGCTCATCCGGCGTGATGGCGTCCAGGTGTGGGACCGCGCAACGCGCTAGAGTCGGTGCGACAGCGGCACACTCGGGATCCGAGCCCCACTGATTGCCTGCGCCATCGGAGCTACCAAAAAAAGTACCACCCGACGGTGCGCGGACGGGGTCCCAATCAAAAGCGTAGTAACCCTGCATCGACAGTTCGGGTGTCATCTCCCAGGTTGCCGATAGTTGATTGGTCGGCAGAAACAATTCCTTGGCCGAAGATCCGGGGTTCGATACACCCTTGATGGCATCCAACGGCGCTTGACCATGCGCAATGCCGTCCGACGACGTGTAAATTGCTTCGCCCCAATAGTTGGTATGCTGGCCTGCTTTGGCGCTCAGCGTGGTACTTCCGAGATGCGTGCTGCCAAACACGAACGCGTCCAGGATTTCGCCCGACGAACCGGTGATGTACCGTTCGGCATAGCTGGAATATTCGCCGCTGCTACCGTAATTCGATATGGGCGCCACCGGTCCGAATGTCTGGTTGATCTCATCGCCGGTGTGAGATCTGTCGCCGTAGGCGTTTTCGGCCCAGAGCGCCGCGCTGACCCGGAATCCGTACGCATATTTGTAGATGTAATCGAGTTCGGTGAGCACATCCCAACGATTTGTCACCAGATCGTGTTTATCAAAGCGGGTTTCCGTTTCGTCGTAGCCGTAGTGATTGGCAAATTCCTTGTTGACGTCCTCCATCCGCCAGCCCGCACTGTAGCGGGCTGTGGTGTCCCAGTTTAGGTTGACGTCGGGGTTGCCCACGTCAATCTTGAACGCCCAGGACGAGGTGGCTCCCATCGCAGCCATTCCTGCGATGCCGAAGCGAATGAATTTGTACGTTTCCCAATGTCTTTTCTTTTTGTTTGTCATTTTATGATGCCATTTAAAATTGAATAAAACGGTGGAAAATTCCGTGCTGACGCGCGCAGGCCTCCAGCGGCTATGCACTTGACGCAATGCAGCCAGTTGGAATTCAGGATCTATACGCGAATCGGGTGGAACTGCTCTATAAAGCCAGTGCTTTACAAGTGCCATCCAGTATGAGAAGACATCTGCTTACCATCGCTGGCGAGAATGATCGGAATCGGAAGGATTTAACGCGACGTAATCGGTAGGGTTTCGGTTCGGAAAGCAAGGAACTATCACAGCCATCTCCTTTTTCTTGTCGGCTCGATTTATATCTCTTACCTTAGTCCCTTGCCCGCTTACATTAAACTTGGTTTAAATTGCGATGACTCTTCTTGCCTGTGGATACAAGTTCTGTTGCCTCTGTATCCAAATGATTCGGTATTGATGGGTGTTGCTTTAAGTAGGGCCATGTTTAGGATTTTTAACGAAATTTCCCGGCATTGCCTGAAGCGATGGAATATTAAATAAGCTTCTTATAATAATGACTCTATGGCCGAAAATGCTCGAAAAAGCGCCTTGCTATCTTGGCGAGAGACCCATTACTCTTGACCCGCTTACTTTTCACTTTGGTTCGTTATGCAGCCCTCCCAACGAAAACAGCCGAGACAGACTCGGGCCCAAAACACCGTTAGTCGCATACTTGAAGCCACCGCTTTGATTATCGAAAAAGAGGGGCTGGATGCGGCCACCACCAATCGAATCGCCCAGAAAGCACACGTTAACATTTCATCGCTCTATCAATATTTTTCCAATAGAGAGGCGATTTTTCTTGCCGTTTTGCAACAGCATTTCGATGCCATTTTTATAGAAGTGGATTATCCCACGCTTACACGCGAGCTGTCCGTTGTGCAAGCGGCGCGTGAAAGTGTTCTGGCTGCATTGCGTTATCTTCGCTCGCATTCATCTTCACTGACTTTGCTGCTGTGGTCACTGAAACAGCCTGTGCTCGCTGAAACCAATAGTCGCGTGCGGAAGCGTGGTAGCGAAGAATTTCGCCGTCTGCTGGTTAAGAATCGGGACATGATCACAGCACCTGAT
>DATLII010000334.1:0-3371 GCA_035539495.1 Dongiaceae bacterium | reverse complement strand
CCAACCAACCGGTCGGATTGGAGCGATACAGAATTTCCACCGGCCATTCCTGATGCGTTACCGCTGCACCATCCACCAAGACTTGTTGAGTAGCGGGTTGCGCTGGCGCACTGGCGCTGAATTCGAACACCAATGGTTGCTGAATGCCGTCGATGGACGTCAAGCGTCGCACCAGATCGCCGTCTTTACGCTGAACGATGCCAACGCCAGGGGCAAGCCACAGTTCAACCGTTCGGACTTTCAGCAACGGTTTTAAAAAGTCGGGCAGCCCGAGCCCACCGATATCACCTAGAAAACCGCCCGGATTAAGTGTGATGGCAACGCGGCGAGCCGGTATCTGCCCCCAATCGCCAGCGTCGATCTTAACCAGGTTGGCGGCATTCGCATTCACACTGCCGTTATAGGGCACGGCGGGCAGTTGCAGATTGCCGGGCTGAACACCGATGGAACCATTGCCTGAATAACTACCGCCGGCGCCCTGCCCCAGAAATGGGTGCGCGGTTTTCAATTTAATATCGATGGTATAAACATCGCCGTTGGCATCGTCTGTGAGTGAAAACGCAGAGCCACCAAATCCGATGTAGTTCGCGTCGCTGAACACGTAATCCGTAAGACCGACGCTGTAAACAAAATTGCCGAGAATTTTGTTGTCGATGGTAGTGGTGCCATCGAAACGCGCGGTAACCGCTTCACCGCTGCCGTCTGATGTGTAATGCCAAGTCACACCAGCAGTAGTTGGCAAGTACAAATTGCCGGTGGTGCCTGCAACCGGTGGTGTATTGCCGTCGGTGTTTCCACCGGTACCGCCTGTGTTTCCGGTGTTGCCTGTATTTCCAGTGTTGCGCTCGACATCATTGCGGCCACTATCACCGCTTCCACCGCCACAGCCTGCCAAAGCAAACATCACGAAAATGCCCGGCAAAATTCGCATCGCGCTCATGCTATCTTCCTTAGATCGCAAAAAAATAATTCAAGAATTATAGATTTTATAGAGGCTGACTGCTGCCCGGCGCTACTTTACCAGATTGTCTCCGGATTAAAGCCAGGCTACAGATGACATAGAGCGAAAATTGCGACGGCGGCGGCAATTCAACTGCGCCGAATAAGGCGGTATCAAAAATAACTGTATCAAAAAATGATTGTATATAAGCGAATAGCCTGCTCAGTCATAGCGCAGCGCGACGGACGAGCTCCAGTACCTGCTCGCGCAGCCAGCGATTGGCGGGGTCATCGTTCAGATTTTCGTTCCAGTACATGTGCACGGTGAACGGGGGTAATTCCACCGGCATTGGCCACACCTTCAGGTTGTGGCGGAGCAGATCGTGACGGGTATGGCTTTCCGGCACGGTGAGCAACATGCGCGATTGTGCGATGGTTTTCCAGGCAACAAAAAAATTCTGGCAGCGCATACCAATGTCGCGATGCAAACCTAAACGGCTGAGCTCGAAATCCTCCACCGTGGGGCCACTGCGACGTGACGACACTACCACATGCCGTGACTGCAGATACTTTTCCAATGTGAGGCCTCCCCGCAGCAACGGATGCCGCTTGCAGGACACCACCACGAAACGCCCTTCCATCAAGCGCGTATGCGCAATCGCCGGCCCCACTGGCAGCAACACGTCAAACGCCAGATCCAGACGGCCGCTGGTCAGTTCCGCTTCCATATCACGCCGCGCGACTCGCACACTGGCCATTTGTGTCAGTGGCGCCAACTGTTCAAGCAACGGCGCCAGTTCCGCCACCAGCACGGTTTCCACAAAGTCCCGCATTCCCAGCACAATCTGCTTGCGATTGGTGGTGGGATCAAAGCTGGCAGGCGCCGACAGGGTGTGCTGCAACCCGGACAAGGCATCGCGCACCGGCTGGATGATGCTGCGCGCCAACGCCGTCGGCACCATGCGATTGCCGGCGCGGGTAAAAAGGGGGTCGCCATACACATCCCGCAGCCGCGCCAATGCATGACTTACCGCTGGCTGGGTCAGATTAAGGCCCACAGCCGCACGGGTAATGGTGCCTTCACGGAAAATGGCATCCAGCACCAGATAAAGGTTAAGGTCGACCTTCCCAATATGCATTAGATTGATAACCTGTAATTACAACTATTCATTGGCTTTATTATGCCTGCTCTTTTAGCCTTGAACAAAATCACCATTGAGGAGCCCCACTCCATGGATTTCAGCCACTCCCCCAAAGCCCAGGAAATGATCGCTCGCGTCAAGGCGTTCATGGACTCACACATCATCCCCAACGAACAGAAATACGTGGAGCAGCTGGGTGAAAGCACCAGCGACTGGACTCGCTGGCAGCTACCGCCGCTGATGGAGGAATGGAAAGAGCGCGCCAAAGCCGAAGGCTTATGGAATCTGTTCATGCCGGATGAAGAATACGGCGCAGGCCTGAGCAACCGCGACTATGCGCCGCTGGCGGAAATCATGGGTTATTCGCCGTTTGCGTCGGAAGCGTTCAACTGCAGCGCACCCGATACCGGCAATATGGAAGTGCTGGTGAAATACGGTTCGCCGGAACAGAAAAAACAATGGTTGGAACCGTTGCTGGAAGGCAGCATCCGTTCGGTGTTTTTCATGACGGAGCCGGACGTCGCTTCTTCCGATGCCACCAACATGCAGGCCACCTGCAAAGTCGAAGGCAATGAGGTTGTTATAAACGGCCGCAAATGGTGGAGCTCCGGTGTCGGCCACCCCCACTGCAAAATCGGCATTTTCATGGGCGTAACCGATCCCACCGCCAACCGTCACGCGCAGCATTCGATGGTGCTGGTGCCACTGGATACGCCGGGCGTGAAGATCGAACGCATGCTGCCGGTATTCGGCCGTTACGACGCGCCGGAAGGTCACGGTGAAGTGTCTTTCACCAACGTGCGGGTGCCCATTTCCAACATCATTGCGGGACCAGGACGCGGTTTTGAAATCGCGCAAGGTCGCCTGGGCCCGGGTCGCATTCATCACTGCATGCGGTTGATCGGTGCTGCGGAACGCGCGCTGAAGCATCTATGCGAACGCTCCACCAAGCGCGTGGCTTTCGGCAAACCCTTGGCTAATCTGGGCGGCAACCGCGACATTATTGCCAATGCCCGCATCGATATCGAATGCGCACGCCTGCTGACAATGAAAGCCGCGTATCTGATGGATAACGTTGGCACGTTCGGTGCGATGACGGAAATCTCCGCCATCAAAGTAGTTGCGCCGAACGTGGCACTGAAAGTCATCGATGCTGCCATTCAAGTACACGGCGGCGGCGGCGTCAGCGACGATTTTCCGCTGGCGGCTTTATACGGTTACGCCCGCGTGTTGCGATTGGCAGATGGCCCCGACGAAGTGCACCGCGGCCTGATCGCCAAATTCGAATTG
>DATLII010000333.1:0-21786 GCA_035539495.1 Dongiaceae bacterium | reverse complement strand
TTCCGGATGCATTCCCAGCAGACCCAGCAACAGATTGGCGTAGCGGGTTTGTTGCTGAGCATCCAGGGTGACAATCGCGCCATAGTCCAGTACGGCGATTTCCTCTTCCGGCGTGATCAGGAAATTACCCGGATGTGGATCAGCGTGATAGATGCCTAGCTGCGTGATCTGCTGAATGTAGCTGTTCAGCAAGCGCTTCAGTATCGAATGCGCGCGCTCGGGATGCTGTTGCAGATAATCCGTCAAACGCACGCCGTTGATCCATTCCGTCACCATAATGCGATGACTGCTCAACGATTCCACCAGTGCCGGCACGCGAATACCAGGCAAATGTGCCTTGCTGGCGAATGTAGAGAGATTGCGCGCTTCGCGGCCGAAATCCAGTTCCTCGATGGTCATGCTCAGCAGCTGTTCGGTGACCTGCTTGATATCGATTTCTTTCACCAGCGGCGCCAGCAACCCGGCAAAAGTCTTGAACACCAGCGAATCCTGTTCGAACAATTCGCGGGCGTCGGGCAGTTGGAATTTCACTGCCACTTCCTGACCGGATATCAGCGTTGCTTTGTGCACTTGAGCAACGGATGCCGTCGCTGCGGGAATCACGTTAAACGCGGTGAAATGCTTGTCCCAATCGCGACCCCAGTCCTGCAGAATGATCGGATGAATCTCTTCGAATGGCGCGGGATTAGCTGCGTTCTGCAAGCGTTGCAGCGAGAAAATGTATTCAACGGGCAGAATGTCGGGGCGGCAGGATAGGAATTGCGCGAACTTGACCCAGATAGCGCCATTTTCCTTACAGAGTTCGCAGATCATGTCTGCGCTTTCACGATGCGCTTCGCGCAGCAGATTTTCCGCCTCGGTGGGCGACAGCACTTTGGCTCGATTGCGGTATTTGCGGTAAATCTGTTCGATGGAGAAGGCGGTTCGGGTAACGCCCAGGTAGCGGTCGCGGCCATCCACGATCAGCGCCCGGGCAAAATGCAGATTATGCTTGAGGGCTTCCAGCGCGCTCATCTTTTTCAACTTAAATCAACGAGAGTGCGCCCGACTATAACCAAATACGGCAAGGCCGTCATGGCAATTTTGTATCATTCCTTGAACAGGCAATCTTCTACCAAACGATCCACTGCATCGAGAAATTCCATAGAGGGATCAAGCAGTTCGAAGCCAGTATCGTAGAAGTCCCGATTGGCGTCGTTACGGCACCAGCGGCTTTCGGCTTCGAAGTCCACGTCCTTGCTGCCTTCCACCGTGTCGGGCAGCACCATGCGCAGGCGGTATCGCATATTGGGCTCAATGGCTTTTTCGGAAACCACCATGATGCCTTTGGTGCTGATGTCTACCAGATTACCAATCAGGTCACCGGTATGGTGGTTGAACACGCGCAGATAATAGATCAGGTGACGGCGGGCTACCGTACGCTTGTTCTGCTGGCTGGGGGCCTGTGCTTCCATGGTTCTCACCTTAAACGGAGCGTTTCCATTAAGGTTAGACGACTAAACAGATTTCTTCCGAAATTGGGCCGTTATTGCGCCCAGCGCCCCAGCACATCGACGGCGAACAGCGTACTACCGTTGCTCATGATCACGCCCTTGTCAGTGATTTCACGCACCTGCAGGCTATCGTTGAAATACTCCCCTTCTTTCAAACGCTTGCCGTTGATAATGATGGAACGGAAACGCGGCATGCTGGAGTACATGTGCGAGGAAAACGTCATGTCCGGGATGGAAGCCCGTTCTTCCGGGGGCAGCTCTTCCAACTGGGGCATGTAGGCCACATTGGGGGAACGGCCATCGTCAGCGGCTGAACCCAGGTCCGGTGAATAGGGCTCAATGTACTGCTCCCCTTCTCCGCCCGGCGCCGTTGCCGTTCCATTTGGGCTGATGACCGTGGGCTGATTCTGCACCTCCGGCTGCATGATGGTAACGGTAGGAGTTTGGGCTCGATAGGTCTGTTGATAGGCCGCCTGGTATTGGGACTGGAACTGTTGCTGTTGCGGCGGATACTGCTGTTGCTGTGGGTATTGTTGGGGCACGGCTTGGCCATACCCGGGTTGCTGCGCGTAACCGGGCTGAGGTGCTCCGTATTGTCCTGGCGGCTGTCCGTATTGCTGCGGCGGAGGCAACTGTTGCGGCTGCTGGGCATACTGTTGCTGGACTGGCTGCTGATAGCCCGAAGGCATCTGCTGCGCCATCTGTTGCTGAGCAATCTGCTGCGGCGGCATTTGACCCGGCGTGGGAGCGGTCATTGGCGCTTGTTGGGGCGCAGCTGGCTGCGTTGCAGCCGGCACGGCAGTTTGCGCCGTCTGGGCTGCGGGTGCCGGAACAGTGGGTGCGGCTGTCACAGGTTGTACCGGTGGAGTTGAAGTAGGCTGAACGGAAGCGACCTCTTCACCACCGCTCTGCCAAGGCGCCCATACCACCAGGATCACCAGCAGATTGACGACCACCGCGCCCGCGGCCACCCACGGCCAAGGATTGCGGCGAGCCTCTGTAGACAGGGGATCTTCCTTGAAACTATTCAGATCGGGCACCTTGCCCCGCTGCCGCTCCTGTTCCGATTTGCGCAGAGCTTCCAGAATGTAGGACATCAGGAACCTCCCTCGGCTGCCACCAAGGCCGGCACGCTTTCATCCACCCGGCGCGACAGTTGTATCAAGGTGCTGGCACCTACTACGCCGTCGTCCGCTTCTCCCACGAAACGCTGAAATGCCTTCACCCGCTCAACCAGCACAGGATCGTAGCTGGAGCGCCCCATTGCGGGATTGGGTTTTTTCTCCCAGACATCCAACTGGTACGCCAGCCATTTAGACATTGGCGCAATGGCACCCGGTTGCAGCGGACCATGATAGGACGGCGGCTTTTTCCACAGCAGACTGAAATCGCCGCGCCAGTAGGTATCCAAATCGCTTACATCGGCCTGCAACTCCTCGCCGTTGAGATAAACGCTAGCCACATTGCCCTGCTGCAGCTGGCTTACCACCAGGTATTTTTCGGTACCCTGCTGGTCGTGCAGCTTCAGCACAACCGGCACGCCCAGATGCTTCACCGAGCCTAGATTTCCGGTCTTGCGCAGACACGCCAAACCGAGTGATTCGGCATGCTTACAGGCATCGCCATTGATACGGGGACTGAACGCCAATTTCCAGGTTTTAAATAGATCGACATAGGCGGCAGCCTCGTCCGGCGCTGTCACCTGTTGCAATAGATCAACCAGTGCGATGGGCTTGGCCACGGCTGGTTCTGCGGCGACCGGAGTCGGATTTGCTGTTGCGGCAATGGTCTCTGGGCTGGCGACGTCTTTTAAGTCTTCTGCTGATTCAGTTTTCTTGGTCGCGCCTTCCGCCAACTCTGAAGTATTCGCGACGCTGGGCGGAGGTGAATCCGTTTCAGCGGATTCGGCTGGCGATTCCACCACTGCAACAGAAGCAGCCGGGGGCACTTCGCCGCTACCGCTGAACATCACGACGGCCACTGCGACCAGGCTCGCCACCAACGCACCCGCAATGCCACCGATTGCAGCCGGATGCCATTGGCGTTGCCGCCGCATGCGGCTACCAAAAAAGTCTGTTCCCAATACTTCATTCGCCGCCGTGTTGAGAATGCCCAGATCGACGGTTTTGGTTTCGCGCGCATACGCGCCTAGTAGTGCGCGGTCGCACACCAGATTGATGACGCGGGGGATTCCCTTGGATATTTCATGTAACCGCGCAATCACTGCGGCAGGAAACACACTGCGGGGCTCAGCGGCACCGGCAATGGCCAGGCGATGGTAAACGTAGGGGCCCACTTCTTCCTGCTGCATGGCATTCAGGTGGAAACGCGCCGTCACCCGTTGCGACAGCTGCCGCAGTTCTGGCTGGCGAAACATTTCCTGCAATTCGGGCTGACCGAGCAACACGATCTGCAGCAGCTTTTTCTCGTGCGTTTCCAGATTGGTTAGCAGACGCAGCTGTTCCAGCACATCGGGGCTGAGGTTCTGCGCCTCATCGATGATCAACACTGTGTGCCGACCAACGGCGTGTTGCCGCAACAAATAGATATTGATGCAATCTACGTAATCCTTGATGGACACGCTGTCATCGATATAGGGAATCGACAGCTCATCGCAAATCGTGGCTAACAGTTCTTCAACATTGAGCTTGGGATTCAGCACGAACGCTACGTCCGTGTCTTCTGGCACCTGCTCCAGGAAACAGCGGCACACAGTGGTCTTGCCGGTACCGACTTCGCCGGTCAGCAGCACAAAACCGCCATCGCGTCCGACACCGTAAATCAAATGAGCCAGCGCCTCATGATGCTGCCGGCTCATGTACAGGTAGTGCGGATTAGGCGCGATCGAGAACGGCGTTTCCTTCAGGTTAAAAAACTGTTCGTACATTTAACCCTGCAACACCAGTTTGGCTGTGATGATTCCCGGTTCTTTTTCGGCGTCGATCGACACGCTGATGATCTGCACGCCATAACGGCTTTCCAACTGGTCCAGCCAGCGCACCGTCTTGTCGAACGGCACTTTCTCCAGCCACACCCGCAGCTTGGTTTCAGATTCGTTTTCGTAGCGTTTCACTGTAACGCCCAGAGGCCCCGCAGTTGAGGTCACGATGGTCTGCAGCGGTTGATCGCTCTTGGTGACAGTAGCGCCTGAACCCGCCGCCATGCGCGCCAGCGACTCGTTTTCCTTCATCCACTGCACCAGTTTCTGCTGGCCACTGATCTTCATTTGAGCATCGCTGACTGAACGCTGAGCCGGCGCAATCAGCAGCAGAAAAATCAACGTCGCCAGTACCAACAAGGCCACCGCGTTAACGATCAATCGCTCCTGATCAGCCATGCCGTCATAGCGACGACGGACCATATCGACATAGTTCTGCAATTGTTCTTTCGTGTTGGTGCTCATGTGCCTTGACTCCGGATTTTCAGGCGGGCCTTCACCACGCCGGCATCCTGCGCGGCCGATGCGGTTTCCACCGCCAATTCGGCCGCCTGCAGACGATTCTTCAGATTTTCCAGTTGGGCGAAATCCTTCGCCATCAAGTCGAGCCGCAGATCGCCCTGATTGTCATCAAACGCAGCGCGCTGTGGCGTGATGGAATCTTTCTGCGCCGCATTCATGGACCGGATTTGCTCGCCGGTTTTGGTCAGCAGCACCAGGAAGCTGTCACCGCTCTGGCCTTTCTGGAAGTCCTGGATATGCTGTTCCATCTGCTTCTTAACATTCACAACCCTACGGTCCGAGGGGAACAGACGCTTGTACAGAGTGACAGCTTCCGACTCCAGTCGCTTGAACTCGCTGTTCAGTTTCCAGGACTGGGTATACAGGAACGCCGTGTGCAAAATCAAAAACAGCGCGACCATCGCCGCCAGAGGCTTCCAATTGAATGACGATGGTTTGCGTCGGCCAGACGTTGCAAAATGACCTTGTAGAAAATTCGCCGGATTTTTGCGGCTGACATGCTGCAACTGATCGCACAACACCAGGAAATAATTCGACGCAATCTCGTCGTATTCCACCGGAATGTTCTGATCCGCCAGGGCCCCGTTGATCTGGGTCTTGATCCAGTTTTTCAGGTTCTCGTTCAGGTGTTCCTGACACAGCAATACCCGCAGCAGGGTTGGGCGCGGTTGCCAGAATTCGAAGATCGAGGCCAGCACTACGGGCGCGGCATCTATTTCAATGGCGATCCCCGCCAGTTCGCCCTTCCGGATCAGCAGGTGTTTGCCGTCCGCCAACAGTGTCCACTCACCCGCCTTGTAGGGCAGGCACAGCATGTCAGGCATCACCGCGTCTAGTGGCAGATCCTGTTCGTTGAAAATACGGCGGTGACGGCGAGCATATCGGACGGAATCGCCAGCACCGGCAGGGTACCGTCGTCGGCGCGGCTGCCGTGAATCAGGTGGAAGTGGCTCACTTCCTGCGCTAGTTGGTCTTCCACCATATAGGGAAGCGCCTGGGTGATCTGCCGCATCTGCTTGCTGGGGATGTTGACTGCCGCCCCCACCGCATGAGCACCGGACAGGATCAGATCGATCCCATATTGATAGTTATGGGGCCAGCGGGCTTTCACGTCCGCCACGAACTGGCTGAAGGACACCGCCTGGGACTGGGAGGCCGGTTGCTCCGTTTCGGACCAGCTCCATTCCACCAGCAGGTCGTCGAGCATGTCGATCGGGCCGTCGTCCAGCGCCGATTCGCACAGGCCAACCCACTGATTTTCATTGACAAAACGTAGGTAAACTTTGGTAGTCACAGGACATGCCCTAACGGTCTTTTGTTTTAATTATACCTGTTTCAAAGGATCCACAAGTTTTCTTAGTATGACTTTTGTGGGTTTGTTCAGATTGGGGTTATTGGCCGGGGGATTGGCGCCCCCTCCAGCTCCGGCTCCAGCCTTCGGCGAGACCGGACGCCAGAACACAGATTCAATCAGGACCGGCTTGCCATTCACCACCGCCTTACCCTTCAGTAAATAGTATTCGCTTTTGATATCGAACAGCCCCTCTATATTGACACTACCACCCCCTCCACCGGTACCACCTTCACTCGGTGTGACGGGTTGGCCTGTTATAGGGTCGATGGTCGGGGTACCCGTTTGGGTTCCGGTGCCAGTGCCAGTGCCAGTGCCGGTCCCTGTCTGGGCAGCGCTTTTCAGGAAAGTGAGCAACTCGGCCTTGGTGCTATAAAAGACCTTGGCCGAGTCACCAAATTTTTGCGGTCGCTGACGATTTACAAATTCGTCGACCTTTTGAGGGTCGAGTCCGAATGCATTCAACACTTCCGGCTTTGCCGTATAGAGATTGATGGTAGCCGCCGGAGGTAAAAAGCTAACGTAGTTCTCTAGGATGCGGATGATTTTGGGTGTAAACCCTTCGATCAACTGCAGTTCAGAGATATCAGTAATGAAATGATTAGCCGCCCGATAAGGCCTTTGCAATTTCAGGTAGTCGTCGTCTTCCTTGCCATCCAAACCGGTTGGATCGGAATTCTCATCCAGCCAATCGATCAAACGCTGTTGCAGCATGGAGGGGGTGACATTTTCAGGAAACATGTCTACGTTTTTCGACTGCAGGCTATTGAGCAACTGAAGAAACGCTGATTGGTAGGTTTGTCGGAGCTGTTGGTCTCCATACAACGAATTGATATTGAAGCGACCCTGAAAGTCATACAGGTTACCCTGGATAGTGCCGATACCACCCGGCAACGGAAACGCAGCACCCTTGTTCCAATCTTCACCCAAGTCGTCGCGCATTTCCTCATCCGGATTCGAGCTGAGTCTTTGTTCGTCCTTTTTCTGATCCTGCTTTAACGCATATAACCCAAGGTTTTCCGCCGCCAAAAGGAATTGGAAGGCGCTGTCCCGGGACAAAAACGCCGCTGTACGCAGCACATCCATTTTCTGGCGGTAAGCGATATCTGTCGCGATCAATGCCGCCACTGCCACCATCAGGATGACGGTAACCAATACAGTGCCTCGATTGCGCTTCCCGCCATGTTTCATTTGAACACCTGCTCTGCACCACCAGCGACAAGATAGGAGCGAGTGATTGCACCCAGATCATCCGTGGTGAGACCGATTTCAATGGCATCCGGCAAAATGATAAAGGCCGGCTCCAGCAGGAATGACATGGTGGGTGGTGAACTCGGCAAAATTTCCGGCGGCGGCCATTGTTCAATGGTTTTCGGGAGGGGCTCTTCCGGATTGGTGTAATCGGTATAGTAAAACTGGAATTTCAGTTCTGATACGCCATCCAACAGCTCGGTGCGGGTAGGCTTATCATTCGGCCCAACATCCAAGCCATTCCAATACGCGCGCATCAGCTTGCCATCTTCCAAATAGTATTGGACACGCTGGAGATTGGAGCGCGGATGTTTGCTGAAAAAAGCTGAACGGGTCCATCCCGCTCGAGTGAATGCAAGACTGCCATCATCTTCGCGATGCATGGCATATAGCGGATCGCCATATTCATCACGAACGGGCCGAGGTGCCAATTGCTGTAAGTCCTGACCAATGCGATTGAAGGCAGACTGATATTGCCGCAACCGCTCGGAGGACTGATCTGTCACCTCTTTCGCGGTTTGCACGTTATCGAACGCGATGAACATGCTAACTGCCATGACGGCAAAGATGCTCATGGCAATGAGCAGTTCAATCAGCGTAAGTCCGGACATGCGATTGCGCATGTGGCTATCGATCCACACTGAAGTAGCCGTCCACGGTGGCGTAATAATTGACATCCTTACCCGCCTGTTCGCCAACACTGATCTGCAAGGCTTTGATGTTCTTATCCATGGTATCGACCACCATGGAACGAATCACCCATTCCCTGTCCTTGCCAACACCGCCGTAGTTAATCTTCTCGATGGACTCCCGTTTGCTGGGATAATTGCGAGTAGCATGAAACCCCACCATTTTATTGCTGGCAATCCAGTGCGCCAGCGTACGGTTCTTGAGGGAATCCAGGTTACGCACGTTGGATTGCATTGCCGACATGAGCGCGCCCATGGCCACCGCAAAAATCGCCAGCGCCACCATGACTTCGATCAGCGTGAATCCTTCAGGTTTCTTCTTCATCACCAATCCAGATATACCCTGACTCATCGCCAGAGATCTTAACCATGATGTTGTCGTCTTCTTTCAGATAGATCTCCAGGACGAATGGCGTGATTTCGCCACTGGGACTGATGTAGATGGACGGAACAATCTTATCGTCCTCATCAATTTGCACTTTGGTCGACTTCGATTCGTCTTGCTCACGACCGCCGGAAGGGTCCACCTGCTCGTCGTCCACTTCCAGGACAATTTCAACGTCCTCAGATAATTGATATTCCTGAAACTCACTTTCGCTGTCGATCATGCTCCATTCGGGAACAGGATCCGGATTCAATGCATTGGGATTGGGCGGCGGTACAGAAAGATCTTCGTCATCCGACAAAGATGTTTTACTTAGTTTTTCATCTTCCTTGTCTTTTTGGCCTGCGCCAGGAATTTCATACCGCGCAAACGAATAACTGTTTTCCTTCACCACAATGCCGATATCCACCTGACCAAACAGCGCCTCTTCCTCGGCCAGCTCGATCACGGCTTTCAAGCGCCGTGCTTCACGATCCAGCTCTTTCTGCGGATCGGTCGTCACTGCATTGATGACGATCATCGCCGACAGGATGCCGATAATGGTCACCACCACCATGATTTCGATCAGTGTGAAACCCTGGTGGCGGCGGTGGGATAACAGCATGGAAATTACAGGTCGGCGACGGAGATGTCGGCGGCCAGTTCCTCGCCCCCTTCGGCACCATCGGCGCCCAGGGAATACAAGTCATAGGGGCCTGTGCTGCCGGGGCTGATGTAGACGTAGGGATTTTTCCACTGATCCACCGGCACCTTCTTCAGGTAACCGCCTTCCGGCCAGTTACGGGCGTTATCAGGTTTGACCGACAGCGCTTCCAGGCCCTGATCTGTGGTGGGATAACGGAAGTTGTCGAGCTTGAACAGATCGAGCGCCTGCGAGATCGCTTGCAGGTCACTTTTGGTCGCGGTGACCAGGGCCTTGTCGGTGTTGCCCGCCACGTTGATCACGACCAGGGTGGCCAGAATACCCAGGATCGCCACTACGATCATGACTTCGATCAGGGTAAAGCCCTGCTGGCGCAGCGCACGGAATTGTTGAGAGCCTTTCATAGTGCCTTGACTTCCTTATTGTGTATGAACGAAACGACGGTTACTTACCAATTTCAACTTTCAAAAGTTTCCAACTCTTTCCAAACTTTTCTTCCAAATACCGATTTCGAAGCGCTTTACTTGCCAACCAGGGAGTTCATGCTCAGGATCGGCATCATGATGGACAACACAATCATCATGACTACGCCGCCCATCACGACCAGCATCAGCGGTTCGAACAGAGCCACGATAGTGTCGATCAGATCCTCCAGCTCACGCTCTTGGTTGGTGGCAGCACGAGCCAGCATGGAATCCAGTTCTCCGCTGCTTTCCCCGCTGGCGATCATTTGCATCATCATCGGGGGAAAATGCCCGGAGCCATCCAGGGCGTTAAACAGCGAACTGCCCTCTTTCAGTTTGACCGCGCCTTCCAGCACGGATTCCCGCACACAGAGGTTGCCCGCCACCTGGCCGGAAATGCGCATGGCCTCCACCAATGGCACGCCACTGCGGGACAGAATACTGAGGGTGCTGGCAACACGGGAGGCGTCCAGGCCCCGATTGATACGGCCCAACAGAGGCGCCTTCAACATCCACGCATGAAACCGGTAACGGAAAGCCTCATTCTTTAATGCGCGCTTGAACGCGAACACAACGCCAGCAACGACAATGATCAGCAACCACCACCACGACTGCAGAAAGTCGCTGGTACCGATCAGCACCTTCGTGATCATCGGCAATTCCTGTTTGGAATCCTGGAAAACCGACACGATCTTGGGTACCACGAACGTCAGCATGCCAGTGACGATGACGAAAGCGAACAAGGTCAGCACGATGGGATAGATCATCGCACCCTGTACTTTTTTCAAGGTGCGGTAGCGGGATTCGGTGTATTCCGCCAACTGCTCCAGCACTAGATCCAGGTGACCTGAGTGCTCGCCCGCCGACACGGTAGCGCGGTACAGTTCGGGAAACGACTGAGGAAACTCGTTCAAGGCGGAAGCCAGGGAATGCCCTTCCACCACTTTGGAACGGATCGCCAACATCATGCTCTTGATGCGGGGTTTATCTTGCTGGCGTGAAACGGCTTTGAGCCCTTCTTCCAGCGGCAAACCCGCTGCCAACAAAGTTGCCATCTGACGGGTCACCAGCGCCAGATCAGCCGCACTGATCGACACCCGTCCAATACTGATTTTGCCGGTTTGCTCTTTGGCTTTCTGGGTATTGGTTTCCACCGACAGCGGAACCAGACCCTGATCTTTCAGTTGTTGTCTGACCTGACGGGGGCTATCCCCTTCGAGCACGCCTTTTTTCTGCTTGCCCTTCGCATCCAGTGCGACGTAATCAAAAGCGGGCACCGATTATTCCTCCCGCGTCACGCGCAGGACTTCTTCCACCGTGGTCGCGCCTTCCAGGATCTTGCGCTTGCCGTCGTCGCGAATACCGGGACCGTGCCTGCGCGCCACTTTTGTCATGGCCTGCTCGCCGGCGTTGTTGTGAATCAGCGTACGCAGTTCTTCGTCAATCACCACCAGCTCATAAATACCGGTCCGACCGGCATAGCCCTGGTGATTGCAATGCTCGCAACCCTTGGCGCGGAACAGGGTGGGCCGATTGGTCTTGTCGAAGCTGAATACCTCGCATTCCTTGTCGTCCGGCGTATAGGGCGCTTTACAGTGTTTGCACAGCACCCGCACCAGACGCTGGGCCAGCAGGCCCAAAATACTGGAGGAGATCAGGAAAGATTCGATACCCATATCCATCAGACGGGTGACTGCGCCGATAGCGGTATTGGTGTGCAGCGTCGACAGTACCAAGTGACCCGTCAGCGACGCCTGCACGGCAATCTCGGCCGTTTCCACGTCGCGAATCTCACCCACCATCACCACATCCGGATCCTGACGCAGCATGGCGCGCAGGCCACGAGCAAATGTCATTTCTACTTTCGTATTTACTTGCGTCTGACCGATACCTTCCAACTGGTATTCGATTGGGTCTTCCACCGTGAGGATGTTGCGGGTGGCATCGTTCAATTGCGTCAGTGCAGCGTACAGCGTGGTGGTTTTACCGGAACCGGTGGGGCCTGTTACCAGAATGATGCCGTGGGGCTTGCTGACGATATCGGTCATGCGCGCCAGATCGTGGCCCGCCATACCCAAATGGGTCAGGTTGAGGCGTCCGGCCTGTTTATCCAGCAGACGCAGCACCACCCGCTCACCGGAGTTGCTGGGCATGGTGGACACCCGCACGTCGATCTCGCGACCACCGACACGGATGGAAATCCGGCCGTCCTGCGGCACCCGTTTTTCGGCGATATCCAGCTTCGCCATAACCTTGATCCGCGATACCAGTAGCGGCGCCAGTTGCCGTTTCGGCTGTACCACTTCGCGCAGCACGCCGTCCACCCGGAAGCGTACAACCAGCCGTTTTTCGAAAGTCTCAATGTGAATATCGGACGCGTTCAGCTTCACGGCCTCGGTAAGCAGCGCGTTGATCAGACGGATAATCGGAGCATCGTCTTCCTGCTCCATCAAGTCTTCAGTTTCCGGTACGGAATTAGCCAGACTGGCAAGGTCGAGTTCATCACCCAGACCTTCCACCATCTGCATGGCTTCGTTGGAATTGTTTTCGTAGGCTTTGGAAAGGCGCCGTTCAAATTCAGCATCATTCACTTCGTTGAACTGGATCGGCATGCCGAGGTAGCGGCGGATCTCGACGATAGTACCCGGCGCAATACCGGTTTTGTAAGCCACCATAGCATCCACTTCGCCGATCTGCTCCACCACGACGCCATGTCGCTTGGCGAAGGAAAACGGCAGACGCTTGCGGAAGCGGGTCTCGGTACCGGTATCGGAAACTGCGGCTGTCTGTTCTGTCATGTGAGCGGACTCTCAATCCAGGAATCAATCCAAGAATCGATCCAATGATCAATCCAACAATCAAAATCAACCCGACGATCCACTATCGCGGAGGGCGATAACGCAGGGTCTGGCCTTTGGCCATATCATTATTATGGGCCGACTTTATGGGCAGTCGAACCCGGTATGATGCCTTTACCCGCTGCTTTAATCAATTCATTACAAATCGTTAATATTACTCTGATTTTGTGACGTTCTGCGACGTGCGCAGCGGATGCGTGACCTGACCAAAGAGGCGTTGGTCCAGCTCCTGCGTCAGGCCTTTGGCATTCAGCAACGCCACATTGACCTCCTTGGTCGGGCAACCCGCAGGAAGGCTGACAGTCGGGGCGCCCCCTTTGGAGGCAGATTTGAGCTGCCCGCGCTGCATCAGGTCCACGCAGTTCTGCAACTGCCGGTATTGGCGGTAAGTGGTCTGATAATGCTGATAAAGCTCCTCGAGCGCCGCCCGGTCGCTGGCGCAGGTAGCACTCTCACATCGCACGACCCCACCCTTTTGCTCTAACTGGGACAGCATCTGGTCTGGCAAATTCACCACCAGAAATGGCATATCCGGCGCCAGCTGCGCCTTAACCGGATAACACTCCCCCTGCTTACCCTGGGCGAACAGATGGGTTTCCCGATTGGTAGGCTGCGCCGACTTCACTTCACTGAGGTCATATCGCAACAGGGTTACGGTGCCTGTATACAACCAACGGTCGCGCCCTCCCTCATAGGCGTTTGGACACAAGCGACTGTTGAAGCGTTCCGCCACATCGTCACGGAAATTTCCGTATTGCGGGAAATATTGTTTGAACCGCTGCAGATTGGGCTGCATCTGGCTTTCTTCCTGCTGGCGCTGCTGCACTGCCTGACGGTATGGACTGCGGTCCAGCGCTCCTTCCACCGAACCACCGCCATAAGCAATGGCATGCTCGATGCTTTCCTCGGTAAAGGACTCGGCCCTGCAGGTCTGCCGGTTGCGATCCAGGCGAGCATGCAGGTTGTTGCATTGACCTTCTCGATTCTGGGCCACCTCGCACGCTCTCAATAACTGGGCGGTCTGCGACAGGCGGGCCAGGCAGGTGTCCACTTCGTGGGCCTGGGCCGGATTAGATGTGGCAAAGATCACAGCCACAGTAAGGCAGGCAGCAAAAAAGAGGGAATAGTAACAACGGGATCCGGACATGGCTGACTCGTGAAAGGCTGACTCGTACAATGGCGCACTGTTCTAACTGTATATCTAACTATAGTCGGCACGAGCCAACGGAACTAAAGCCGTCATGGCTTCCGTGATATACTGATTAGATATTGATTTTTTACGGTTTTTTATCAACGGGAGCGAGATAATGGCACATGGAACCATTCTGGTGACCGGCGGCGCCGGTTACATCGGCAGTCACGTGGTCCGGCAATTGGGGGAACTGGGCGAAAAAATCGTGGTACTGGACAATCTGTCCACCGGCTTTCGTGACGCAGTCCTGTACGGCACCTTCGTGGAAGGCGACACCGGTGATATGGCCCTGGTCAGCCGCGTTCTGAAAGAGCATCAGGTCGAAACCGTGATGCATTTTGCCGCCCACACCATCGTGCCTGAATCCGTTTCCAATCCTCTCAAGTACTACCGCAACAACACCGCCAATACCCGCAATCTGCTGGAGTGCTGCCAGAATCACGGCGTGAAGCATTTCGTGTTCTCCTCCACCGCTGCGGTCTATGGCGAGCCAGAGACCCCCGAGATCACCGAAGAATCGCCCACCCAGCCCATTAACCCTTACGGGATGTCCAAGCTGATGAGCGAGATCATGCTGCGCGATCTGGCTCAAGCCAGCCCCATGCGCCATGTGATTCTGCGCTATTTCAACGTGGCGGGCTGCGATCCCGGCGGCCGTATTGGCCAGTCCACTGAAAAAGCAACGCTGCTAACGAAAGTGGCGGTGGAAGCGGCCGTCGGCAAACGCCAGCAGGTCTACATCTTCGGCACCGATTTCCCTACCCCAGACGGTACCGGCGTGCGCGACTATATCCATGTGGAAGATCTGGCCAGCGCCCACCTTAAGGCTCTGGATTACCTGCGCGCCAGCGGCGAATCCATCACGTTGAATGCCGGTTATGGCCAGGGTTATAGCGTGCGGGAAGTACTGGACATGGTGGGCAAGGTGGCCGGTAAACCCCTGACCATTATCGAAACCGATCGTCGCGCCGGCGACCCTGCCGCATTGATCGCCACTGCCGGCAAAATTCGCAAAGTCCTGGGCTGGGAACCGCGCTACAACAACTTGCAGGAAATCGCGCGCTCGGCTCTGGCCTGGGAACGCAAACTGCTGGAAAAACGCGGCTGAACCATGCTGGACAGTCTGTTTCCTGACCCGCTGTTGTACCAGGTGGCAGAGCCCTGGATGTGGGAGACTCCGGTCAATTCCGCAGAAGAAGCGTTGGTGGAAAAAGCCGTGGAAAAGCGCAAGCGTGAATTCCGCGCCGGTCGCCATGCCGCTCACGCCCTGTTTCGCAAGGTGGGTATCGAGTGCCCAGCCTTGTTGCGGGGCGTACAGCGGGAACCGGGCTGGCCTGCGGGCTGGGCTGGCAGCATCAGTCACACTGCCGGACTCTGCATGGCGGCGATTGCACCCAAGGACCACTGCATTAGCCTGGGTGTGGACGCAGAACAGGCTACGCCGTTAAACCCGGACATCCTGGACATGATCTGCAGCAAGGACGAGCAGGCCCATTTGCGCGACATTGGTCGTCAGGCTGGTGCCGGGGTGTCGTTGGACAAGCTGGTTTTCAGCGCCAAAGAGTCCGTGCACAAGACCTATTTTCCACTGAACGAATATACCTTGGATTTTCTCGATGCCCGCATCGAGCTGGATTGGAACAATCGCCGCTTTGAAGCGTTTATCATTAACCCTGAGCCCAACCCGCGCCATCCTATCAAGCAATTACAGGGACGCTTTCTGTTTTACCGGGAATGGATCGTCACTTGCATCACTCTTCCCGCCTGAATTGATCACCAAGGTGACGTCATGACGACTGCTTGTTTTGAATTCTCTGCAACGCCGGCGCTGTTGAACGCAACGCTGATGGAACGCCTGCACGCCCACCGTGAACGGCTGTTCGGCGCTGGGCTGATTAGCCTGTTCCGACAGGATCCGCAGCGCTTTACGCATTTCAATGTTCGAGCTGCCGGCTTGCTGCTGGACTATTCCAAGAATCACCTCGATGCTGCCGCTCTGGCGGATCTGCTGGAACTAGCCAGAGCCGCCGGACTGAAAGACGCCATCGCCGCGTTGTTTGGCGGACAGCCTGTAAACCACACCGAAGGTCGCATGGCGCTGCATACCGCACTGCGTTTGCGCGACGAAGAACTGCCAGAGGAAGTGGCCGATGTGGTGCTGGATACCCGGCGCCGGCTGTTCGCGGCAGTCGCCCGCATCCACACCGGCGAATGGCGGGGCTATACCGGCAAACCCATCGACACCGTCGTCAATATCGGCGTGGGTGGCTCCGATTTAGGGCCCAACATGGCGGTGGATGCACTGCAAACCTTCCACACCGGTTCATTGCGTTTCCATTTCGTCTCGAATGTTGATCCCACCCACATTGCCCGTGCCTTGAAGGTCTGCAATCCGGAAACCACGCTGTTCATCGTGGCGTCGAAAACCTTCACCACGCTGGAGACATTGGCCAACGCCCAGGCCGCCCGCGACTGGTTGATACAACGAGCAGGTAACGAGGATGCCATTGCGCATCACTTTGCAGCGGTGTCGGTGAATGTGGCCGCCACGTCGCGTTTCGGCATTGATCCGGAAAATGTGTTCCCCATGTGGGACTGGGTCGGCGGGCGTTATTCGTTGTGGTCATCGATTGGCTTTTCCCTTGCGCTGGCGCTGGGGGAAGCGGGTTTTCGCGATTTTCTCGATGGCGCACGCGAGCTGGATCAGCACTTCCGCACGACGCCGTTCGAACAGAATCTGCCGGTAATCATGGCCATGCTGGGTGTGTGGCATGTGAATGTGGTGGGCAGCCAATCCCAGGCGATCATCTGCTACGACCAGAACCTGGCGCAATTCCCCGCCTATCTGCAGCAGTTGGATATGGAAAGCAACGGCAAGAGCGTGCAGCGCAATGGGCTTCCCGTGGAATGGAGTACCGGCGCTGCTCTGTGGGGAGGCGTTGGCACCAACACGCAGCATTCCTTCCATCAGCTGTTGCACCAGGGAACTCTGATAGTGCCGGTGGACTTCATCGTCGGCCTGCAAAGCCGCACGCCGGTTGCCGAGCAACAAACCGATCTCTACGCCAATTGTCTGGCGCAAAGCCAGGCCTTGATGCAGGGTCGCAGCCAGGCGGAAGTCGAGGCGGAGATGCAGGCCAAGGGCGTCGATCCGGCGCAGATTGCCAAGGTGGCACCTCACCGCGTGATCGCCGGCAATAAGCCATCGTCAACCCTGGTGTATCAGACGCTGACGCCACGCATCCTGGGCGCTCTCATTGCGCTGTACGAGCACAAGGTGTTCGTGCAATCCGTCATCTGGAATATCAATCCGTTCGATCAGTGGGGCGTGGAGCTGGGCAAGCAGATGAGCAGCGACATTACGCCGAACCTGAAGACCGGCAACAAGGACGCGCGTCTGGATGGGTCCACCCAAGGGCTGATCGATCTTTTCAGGAAAGGGTTGTAACGGAAAAACGTTTTAACGGACGAAACAGAAGGGAAATATCAGGGCGCCGCTGCTGCCGGCGCCCTGAAAGCATCACTCGACTCAAGCTTCGCTCTAATCAGAGTTTGCCCGTTTTGTAATACTCGGTGTACATGAAGTTGGTCGCTTCAACGAAGCCATCAACGCTACCGCAATCAAAGCGCTTGCCTTTGTATTTATACGCCATCACGCAACCATCTTTCGCCTGCTGCAACAGCGCGTCGGTGATCTGGATTTCACCATTAGCGCCAGGAGGCGTGCGCTCCAGAATGTCGAAAATATCCGGGGTCAGGATGTAGCGACCAATGATCGCCAGGTTGGACGGCGCTTTGTCGGCAGACGGCTTCTCCACCATGTCGGTAACCCGGTACAGGCCATCCTTGATGCTCTCGCCCGCGATCACGCCATAGCGGGAAATATCTGCCATCGGTACTTCCTCGATAGCCACGATGCTGCAGCGGAACTGCTTGTACAGCTTTACCATCTGCGCCATAACGCCTTCGGACTGTTCTACG
The DNA here is from genome assembly GCA_035539495.1 of Dongiaceae bacterium. Taxonomy (GTDB): domain Bacteria; phylum Pseudomonadota; class Gammaproteobacteria; order Pseudomonadales; family Ketobacteraceae; genus Ch67. Next base: position 4,019 of record DATLII010000333.1, on the reverse strand, counting down.
CAAAGGTCGTCCGCCAGGATCACACCGAACGGCTGATCGCCCACCATGACCTTGGATGTCAGGATAGCGTGGCCCAAACCTTTCATTTCCTGCTGGCGGGTATAGGTGAAGGTGCAGTTGGCGATAACGTTGCGGATGCTGTCCAGGTACCGTTCCTTGCCAGTACCCTTGATCTGGTGTTCCAGCTCGTAGCTGATGTCGAAGTGGTCCGCGATGGCGCGTTTGCCACGGCCGGTCACGAAGCCGATGTCGGTCAGACCCGCATCCATGGCTTCCTCTACCCCGTACTGAACCAGCGGTTTGTTCACGACTGGCAGCATTTCCTTGGGCTGAATCTTGGTGGCGGGCAAAAAGCGGGTACCGTAACCGGCAACCGGAAAAATACATTTCGTGATCATGGGCTAGGCTCTCATTAATTGCGGACGAAAAACTCAGTCGAGGCGCAATGACGGCTCGGGTGCGCGAATTCTACACGTTTTGCGTCGGTTGAATCCATAATTGGCTGGGTTATTGCACCCTATTGCAGGCAGCTATTGCATAGCTCGCACACTGGGTCACACAACTGGCGGAAATGATGTATCGGTTATACTGAGTCCAACGGAATAATTGATTCAGGACATTGACAGCGGTACCGGTCAGGGAGCGTGGATCTTGAAAGAGTCAGGCAATCCGTTATTTGATTTTGTGCTGTTCGGCGGACGCGGGGATCTGGCCCTGCGCAAGCTGCTGCCCGCCCTTTACCACATCTACCAATCGACCCCCTTCCACCCTTCCACCCGCATCATTGGCGTGGGTCGGGCACCGCTCAAGCGCGAGGCCTACCTTAACCTGGTGGAAAGTCGCCTGCAGCAGCATCTGGCCGTGGAGAACTGGGATGAGGTCACCTGGCAGCAGTTTGCCAAGCACCTTTTTTTTGCATCGGTGGACGCGCAACGGGTGGACACCTACCGGGCCTTAAGGGAGCACTTGAGCGACGACGACCGCCCTCGGGTGTTTTTCCTATCCACCCATTCATCGCTCTACAGCGCGGTGGCTGCCAGCCTGGGCTCGATGAACCTGATCTCGCCAACTTCCCGCGTGGTGTTGGAAAAACCCATCGGCCGCAATCTGGCGTCGGCACGGCAGATCAGCGGGCAGATGTCGAATTATTTCACCGAGTCCCAGATCTATCGCATCGACCATTATCTGGGTAAAGAAACAGTGCAGAATCTGCTGGTGCTGCGCTTCGCCAACCCGTTGTTCGAGTCCTTGTGGAATTACCACTACATCGACCACATCCAGATCACCATCGCTGAGTCGATCGGGGTGGAGGGCCGCGGTGATTTCTACGAGGAAACCGGTGCTTTGCGCGACATTGTGCAAAACCATCTGCTGCAACTGCTTTGTATCGTGGCCATGGAGCCGCCAGCCAGCACCGACCCGGACCGTATTCGTGACGAGAAACTGAAAGTGCTGCGGTCGTTGCGACGCCTACAGGATGCCTCGATCACATCACAGGTAGTGCGAGGCCAATACATCGCGGGTTCCGCCGACGGCAAGAAATTTTCCGCCTACACCGAAGAGGAAGGTGTGTCGGATTCCAGCACCATCGAAACCTTCGTTGCCATGAAAGTGCAGATCGACAACATGCGTTGGTCTGGCGTGCCCTTCTATATGCGCACCGGCAAACGCATGCCGCGCCGCAGTTGTGAAATCGTGGTGCAATTCAAGGAAATTCCGCACTGGATATTTAACACCGCGAAAGGCCCGCTGATGGATAACCAGTTGGTGATCACCCTGCAGCCCAACGAATCCATCACGCTGCGTTTGTGCGGCAAACGAATGGGCCCGGGCATGGATGTACGCACGGTCGATCTGAACCTGAGTCCTACCTCGCGCAACCGGCGCTCGCCGGAAGCTTATGAACGATTGCTGATGGACGTCGTCAAAGGCGATCAGACGTTGTTCTTACGTCAAGACGAGTTGGAAGAAGCCTGGTCCTGGGTGGATCCGGTTTTGTTGCATTGGGAGCGCTCCAGTGCGCCCCCCGAGTATTATTCAGCCGGCAGTTGGGGCCCGTCTGGTTCCACGCTGTTGCTGGCCCAGGATGGCAGGCTTTGGTATGAAGGTTCAAAATAACACGCCCCACAAAAAAACGACCTATCGGTTAATGGAATCCACCTGCGAAGCAGACGCGGTCGCTGATTGCGCCGAGTGGATACAGGCGCTACTGGAAACGCGGCGCTGGCAGCAGCAACGCACCCGCATGTTCGTGTCCGGCGGCAAATCTCCTGCTGCCGTGTTCGATCAATTGGCGGATTGGAATTTTCCCTGGCGTAACCTGGATATTCTGCTGGTGGACGAGCGCTGGGCGCCGGACCAACCCCAGGACCAGAACAGTGTTCTGGTGCAACAACATCTGCTACAAAAAAGAGCCAGCGCTGCATCTTTTCAATCGTTACTGCTCGACAATGATTTCGAGCGCAATCTGGTGCTCTGCAATCAAGCGGTATCCAATATTGCGCAACCCGATATCGTGTTGCTGGGCATGGGATTGGATGGTCATATCGCCTCGCTGTTTCCCGACGCGCCGGATTTTCTCGCCGCGATGACATCAGGTCAGCGTTATGTGTCCGTGCATCCAACTAATGCGCCCTATCCCCGTATTTCCATGAGTTTTTCCTGGCTAACCGCCGCCTCGCAGATTGTGCTCTACATCCCGGGGCAGGAAAAACGCGACGTATTCAATGCGATCGTGAAAGATCCACAGTCGCTGTCGCCGTTGCGGCCTTTGTTGCAACACGCCGACGGCCGACTCACCGTAATCACGACGCGGAGGCGATCAAAATGACCCATCCCGTACTTCAGCAAGTGGCCCGCGCTATTCGCGATCGCAGTCGAGACAGTCGCGATCGTTATCTACACCATTGCACCCAGGCTGAATCACGACCAACGTCTCGCGCGCATCTGGGTTGTACCAACTTAGCCCACAGCTACGCCGCCGCCGAACCCGATGAAAAGATTCTGTTGCGGCATACCGAAACCACACCGAACCTGGGCATCGTCAATGCCTACAACGATATGCTGTCAGCGCATCAGCCTTATGGGCGCTACCCAGATTTGTTGAAATCATTTGCGCTGGAATTTGGGGCCACCGCGCAAGTCGCCGGCTGCGTGCCCGCCATGTGCGACGGTGTGACGCAAGGTCAGCCCGGCATGGAATTGTCGCTGTTCAGCCGCGACACCATCGCATTGGCTACTGCCGTGGCGCTGTCGCATCAGGTGTTCGACGGCGCGCTGTTTCTGGGAATCTGCGACAAAATTGTTCCCGGCTTACTGATAGGTGCATTATCGTTCGGGTATCTGCCCGGATTGTTCGTTCCCAGCGGCCCCATGCACACGGGTTTATCGAATGAAGAAAAGGCGCGCGTTCGTGTCGCGCACGCCGAAGGCAAAGTGGATCACGACACGCTGCTGAAATCGGAGGAAGAGTCTTACCATTCATCCGGTACCTGCACTTTTTACGGCACCGCCAATTCCAACCAGATGTTACTGGAGATGATGGGACTGCAATTGCCAGGCAGCTCTTTCGTTCCTCCTCACTCCGAATTGCGTCGCCAGTTGAATCGCGAAGCCGTGCGGATTCTGACGGATGAAACGAGACGCAGAGGACCCGGCATCGGCGAACGTTTGCAGGCGGAAAACATCATCAATGCGATAGTGGGTCTGCTGGCAACGGGCGGTTCCACCAATCACACGCTGCATATTCCTGCGATGGCCCGGGCCGCCGGCTGGCTCGTCGACTGGGATGATTTCGCCGCACTATCGGACATAGTGCCCCTATTAGCCCGGCTGTATCCAAACGGCGCCGCCGACGTCAACGACTATCACCATCAGGATGGCACACCTGCGGTGATCAAAACGCTGATGCAACACGGTTTGGTATTCGAAGACATCGCCACCGCTTACGGTCGCCCGTTCAGCCAGGCTGCACAATTTCCGGAGTTGGTCGGAGAGGAATTAACGTGGCGCGAAGCCCG
>DATLII010000332.1:0-5834 GCA_035539495.1 Dongiaceae bacterium | reverse complement strand
GGTCTGCAAGGTGCGCAGGGTTACTACAACATCAAGCCGGACCTCACCACGCTGGGCAAAGTGATCGGTGGCGGCATGCCTGTAGGCGCTTTCGGCGGCAAACGCGAGATCATGCAGAAAATCGCGCCAACCGGGCCGGTGTATCAGGCTGGCACGTTGTCGGGCAATCCAGTGGCAATGGCGGCGGGGCTGGCGATGCTGGATGCGGTGTCAAAGCCAGGCTTTTACGAAACGCTGACTCAGAAAACCGAAAAACTGATGGCCGGTTTCCGCAGCGTTGCGCAAGAAGCGGGAATTCCCTTCACCACCAATCAGGTAGGCGGCATGTTCGGCTTTTTCTTCAGCGATGAGAAAGCCATCAGCCGTTTCGGTCAGGTGACCCGCTGCGATCTGGCCCGTTTCCAGAAGTTTTATCACCTGATGCTGCAGGAAGGGGTGTATCTGGCGCCAAGCGCGTATGAGGCTGGCTTTGTGTCAGCAGCCCATGGCGATGCGGAATTGGAGCAGACCATTGCGGCCGCGCGGAAAGTGATGAAAGCCTTGTGATAGCCTGATCATAAGGGGCGTGTCTGCGCAGGCGCGCCCTTATCATTTCGTCTGCGGTTTATCTTCCTGCTCACCCGGCGCCGGCTCCCCCAGCAACATGCTTCGCGTCAGCTCTCGCGCCCGATGTACGCGACTTTTGACAGCCGGCACTGTAATGCTCAGCTCAAACGCGATCTCTCTTGCGGAAAGCTGTTGAATATCCTTGAGAAGTATCACTTCGCGATACTCCCGCGGCAGCTTCTCGATCACGCTGATGAGCTCATACATCAGTTCATCGTCGGAATGTGCCTGCAGCCAGCGTTCCAAATGTTCCTCTTCGAACGGGTCGTAATTCAGCGCTGCTCTTCCCAGACGGCGGCACTCCCGTTGTACCGTCTTGAACAGCCAACTGGAAAACGCGGCAAGAAACCGCAGTGATTCCAACTGTCTGGCGACAATCAGCATCACTTCCTGCACGGCATCATCCACATCACTGATGATGCAATGGCGCATGGCGTAACGGCGGATATCCGGCTGGCTCTGCAGCAGCAAGGTTTCCATGGCGGTTCTGTCGCCTTCCCGCGCCGCTGCGATTACTGACAGCTCCACACCCGCCTCCTGTTGACTGTTTTCTCAGTAGAAACATCCGTGGCCGAAAATAGCATAAAAATTTTATCTGTTGAGAATCCTTTTCCCATTTGGACTCCTCTTATGAATACACCAATCTAATTAGCCGTACAGGTACGTACTGACATGAAAATAACAAAAATCCTTCTCGTGATGCTGATGACCTGCTTTTTATGGGCCTGCAAATACAATGTGGCGGAAGAAAAAGGCCCGCGAGATCCGCAATTTCAAACCATCTCGCCATCACAGACTGTTGTATTCATCCATGGCATGTACCTGACATCGGAATCCTGGCGCGAGTGGGAAACCTATTTTCAGAATCTGGGTTACACGACTTACAGCCCGGCCTGGCCCTTCCATGATTTGTCAGTCGCCGAGCAGAATGCCCTGCACCCCAACAGTGAACTGGGCGCGCTGACGCTGCCTCAATTGCTGCAGCATTACCGCGATTTTATTGCCACGCTGGATGAACCACCGATTCTGGTGGGCCATTCGATGGGCGGCCTGATCGTGCAAATGTTGCTGGAGGAAAATATTGCGGCGGCCGGAATTGCTGTTGATTCCGCACCACCGTTCGGTGTCATTTCATTTGAGCCCAAGTTTTTGCAGGCCAGCCTGCCCATACTGAATCCAACAGTGAAGTTATCGGTGCCCTCCAAACTGACGTTCAAACAATTTCAACGCAGTTTTGTGAATGGCCTGGATCTGCAGTATCAACAGGATGCGTATGCCCAATATGCGGTGCCGGAATCGTTGCGCGTGGGACGTTCCACGCTGACCTCTGCCGCAAAAGTCGATACAACAATCGCGCGAGCTCCACTGTTGATGATCGCTGGAGGCAAAGACAATCTGGCAACTGCCAGCACAAATTACGTCAATTTCAGACTGTTTCAAAAAACGCCAGCCATCACCGATTACAAACAGTTCGCGGACCGCAATCACTGGACCTTGCAGCAGGATGGATGGGAAAGCGTTGCTGATTATGTCGCCAACTGGATCGAGGAAAACCGTGAAGGTGCCGTTGTGGCTCAAGCGCAATGATGCACAGCTCAACGAATAGTCTGTGATCGCGTCGCAACCCATTGCAAAACCACAGAGCAATGGGTTGCGACGCACCAAATTGCGCCGAATCAGGCCGCGGGCGCGGTTTATATACAGGGTCCCCCGCTAAATGTACAATGCACGCCCCCTGTACGACTGCTACCCTTACTCCGCTGAGTAGCTCCCGACCGAAGGCCGCGCCAAATGTCTGATTTACCTGAAACCCCAGGCTTCGATGCCCTGGGTATGCCCGATTTCATCCTGAAGACCCTGACGGAATTGGGCTACGAATCCCCCTCGCCGATCCAGGCCGCGGCGATTCCGGTATTTCTAAGTGGCAGCGATTTGATCGGTCAGGCCCAGACCGGCACCGGCAAGACCGCCGCGTTCGCCCTGCCGATCCTGGCTCAACTGGAAGACGGCCTCGACAAGCCTCAGGCCCTGATCATGACCCCCACCCGGGAGCTGGCGATTCAGGTGGCCGAGGCCTTCCAACGCTACGCGCGCCATCGCAAGAATTTCCGCATTGCACCCATTTACGGCGGTCAGGAATTCTACCCGCAGCTGAAACTGCTGAGACAGGGCGTGCAGGTGGTTGTGGGTACGCCAGGCCGTCTGCTGGACCATTTGCGTCGTGGCACTCTGGACATCAGCGCGGTAAAAACACTGGTGCTGGATGAAGCTGATGAAATGCTGCGCATGGGTTTCATCGATGACGTGGAAGAAATTCTTGGCCATATGTCGGGTGAGCAGCAGAACGCGCTGTTCTCCGCCACCATGCCGCCGCCGATCAAACGCATCGCGGACAAATATCTGACCGATCCCCAGCACGTGGTAATCAAAGCTGCCACTGCGACAGTGGATCGCATTGCACAAAGCTATTGGATGGTGGACGGTCGGCAGAAAGGTGAAGCTCTACGCCGTTATCTGGAGACCCGCGAATTCGACGCAATGATCGTTTTCGTGCGCACCCGTGAAGCGTGCAGCGAAGTGGCGGAAAAAGTGAATGCCTGGGGTTACAGCGCAGAAGCCATTCACGGCGCCATAAGCCAAAACGTGCGCGAGAAAACCATCCAGCGTTTGAAAACCAACAAATTCGACATACTGGTTGCCACCGACGTGGCAGCTCGCGGTCTGGACGTGGACCGTTTCAGCCATGTGGTGAACTACGACATTCCTTACGATAGCGAATCCTACGTACATCGCATTGGCCGCACCGGTCGCGCTGGTCGCAGTGGCGAAGCTGTGTTGTTTGTCACTCATCGCGAAACCCGTCTGCTGCATATCATCGAGCGCCACATTCGTCAGAAGATCGAGCGCGCGACCATGCCGAACCAGCATCATGTGCTGCAACAGCGTATCGAGCGCTTCAAACAGCGCGTAACTAAAGCAGCAGAGGAAACGCCGTCGCCGCTGATGCATTCCATCGTCGAGCAATTGAGTCAGGACATGGAAATCGAGCATCAGCAACTGGCTGCGCTGCTGGTGCACATGCTGCAAGCCGAGCTGCCGCTGGAGCCGAAAGAAACCTTCCGCGAATTCGAAGAACGTGGCAGCAAACGTGGTGAGCGCGAGGAGCGTGGATCGCGAGACGGTCGTGATTCAAGAGAAGGTCGCGAATCTCGGAGCAGCCGCGAGCCCAGAGAGGGTCGTGAGTCGAGAGATAGCCGTGAGCGCCGCGAGCCACGTGAAGGCCGTGGCGAACGGGAAAGCCGCTACGAGCGGGAATACGATGAAACGCCGGTAGAAATCAAACCGGCAGCACTGAGAGATTTTCCGGATATCGAGATGGAACGGTTCCGGATCGAGGTAGGCAAGAAGCACGGCGCCAAGCCCGGCGATATCGTGGGCGCGATTGCCAACGAGTTGGAGCTGGAAAGCTCCTACATCGGCGAAATCCATATGCGGGGCGAATACTCCACCGTGGATCTGCCGGAAGGCATGCCGAAAGAATTGCTCAATCAGATGAAATCCATCCGTGTGCGCCAGCAATCGCTGCGCGCCACCCGTTATGGAAAAGAAGAGCCCAGCAAAGCAGAGAAAAAGCCCCAGTACGCCGAGGGCAAACCCGCCGGCAAGAAAGGGCCTGCTCAACCTCGCCAGGACAAACCCGTTAAATCCAAGCCTGTAGATGAAGATTTGGATCTGGGTGATGACGACGATGGTGACGATTTCGATCAGGAAATCGATGCTTTGATCGGCAATCTGACGCGCGGCAAACCCGCGACGAAGGCCGAAAAAGCAGAGCCGGTATCAGATGACGGCGACGAAATCAGCGACGAAAGCCAGGAAGAGGCTCCAAGGCCAACGCTCAAGCGCAAAACCGGTGAGCGTGAATTCTCCGAACGCAAGAAAACCGCTGACGATCGCAAACCTTCGGACAAGCCTTTCAAGAAGAAAAGCTTTGGGGACAAGCCGTTCAAAGAGAAGTCGTTTAAGGATAAACCTTTTAAAGACAAGCCATTCAAGGACAAGGATAGCGCGTCTAAAGATAAGCCTTTTAAGGAAAAGTCTTTCAAGGACAAACCGTTCAAGGATAAAAACGGCAGCGACAAGCCGTTTAAAGACAGACCGTCTAAAGACAAACCCTTTAAAGAAAAATCCTTCAAAGGGAAGACCGGAAGCGCGAAGCCTTTTTCTGATCGGCCCGCGTTCAAAGGCAAGCCAAAACCGAAGAAATCCTGATCACAGATTAGTGTCGTTCAGCAACGGGGTTGATGCGGATTAACTGGTTCGCATCAACCCCGCACATCTACCTCACCACCCCTTCGCCTTCTGCCTTGCGGCTGCAGCGCCACTGCGATCACCTTGCGCCTCACGCGCATTGGCAATCACATTCCAGGCTTCAGAGCGGGCTTCATCCGCCGTCCAACTTCCCGCAGGCAACAACGAAATCGCCCGATTGGCCATTTGAATCGCGTTGCTGTTATCGCCCATCGCCAATCGCGTTTTCGCCAATGCCAGATACAACGCCGGCGAACGCGGCGCCATGCGAATACCGCGCTCGAAATTATTGGCGGCGGCACTGTAATCACCATTTGCGTGCGCCGCACTGCCTTCCCGCAACAACGCGTCGGCTGCACTGACGCCCGTACTGCTGGGCGAATAGGTCACCGTAGTAGGACGGCGCGCGGTGGACGAAGTGGAACCTGGCCGCGGTGTAGTGGAATAACCGCCGCGGTTATCGCTTGGTGCAGGTGTCGTGGTCTGGCCAGGGTAGCGCGTGTCGTCGCCCGGAATCGGGGTTTGCTGGTCCGGCGGATCAAGCACACTCGATGATGGCGTGGCACAACCTGCCAGGCCGCAGACCAACATCAGAATCAAAACTCCATTGCGCATAGTGGTTCTCGTGTCGTTCTCTTTTGTTGTCATTCAGGATTTACCAAGCCGCGGAACCAGTTGAATACGCGGCCGCCGGGGCTGCAGGGTACGGTTTGTTCGGGAATCGCCTCGACCCGCATCGGCACTTCAATGGCACCGGGGCATTCTGCATCCGTTTGTACCCGCTGCAACGGATCGATCCAGGCCCATTCCACATCCCCCGGCTGGTTCAATTCCAGCGGTTGCAGCGCCAGTTTCGAGAAGGTCTGGTTCCAGACTCGTAACGCACCACTGGCGCCCGTGAGCGGTGTTTTTTCGTT